>JBEGJV010000225.1:0-2600 GCA_041184385.1 Actinomycetota bacterium | reverse complement strand
GCGCGACTGTGCCCGCCGTGTCGAGGCAGCGACGCACGAGAACAATCTCGGCGTGCTCGCAATCACGCACTACGTGCGCCTGCTGGAGGAACTGAAGCCCGACGTGGTGCACATCCTCTCGGCCGGCCGCATCGTGAAGTCGGGCGGGCCGGAACTCGCCGACACGCTCGAGCGTGACGGCTACGCAGCCTTCGTCTGACGCCCTGACACACCGCGAATCCCCTTCCTCGGTCTAGGGTTCGCCCCGGGGGAAGGGGCACACCATGCCGTCTGCGGACACGCGCGTATATCTGGCGAAGAAAGAGGCATTCCCGGGCTGGTGGGTCGTTTCCGGTTGCTTCTTGATGCTGTTCACGGGATCGTCGTCCCTGGGGTTCTACGGCATGGGCGTGTACCTGAACGCGTTCAGCAAGGAGCAGGGCTGGAACGTCTCGTCGCTGTCTATCGCCACCACGTTCTTCTTCCTCATCGGAGGGTTGTGGAACGTCGTCGTCGCACGCCTGATCGCCAAGCACGACGTGCGACTCATCGCCTACGGCGGTGCCGGGGTCGGCGCGGTGTCGCTCCTCATGCTGGGTCACGTCACCCAGAAGTGGCAGTTGTTCGTTGTCTACGCGGTGTTCGCCGTCGCATGGTCGTCGAGCGGCCTGACGCTTGCCACCACCGTCGTGACGCGGTGGTTCCACGCAAAGCGAGCATCCGCGATTGCGGCCGCGTCGTCGGGGCTGTCGGTCGGCGGTGTGCTGCTGACACCGGTCGTGAAGTCACTCATTGACACCCACAAGATGAGCGGCATGGCCCCGGTGCTCGCGCTCATCTGGCTGGTCGGCATGACCCTTCCCGCATTTCTCTTCCTGCGCCCCGACCCCATTGCGCTCAACTGGATGCCCGACGGCGAACCGAAACCGGAGAACCACGTCGTCGACCTGCCGGGGACACCGATGGCGGTCGCCATCCGAACCCGTTTCTTCTGGGTGGTGACCATCGGGTACGTGCTGGTGATGGGTGCCCAGGTCGGCGCGATCCAGCAGATCGTGAAGCTGGTGGAGGAGCGGACGAACAAGGGGACGGCGGCATTCGCCACGTCCGTTCTGTCCGGCGCAAGTGTCGTGTTTCGTCTCATCGGCGGTCGTGTCATCCCGAAGTTCCCACTGGCGAAGTTCATGGTGTTCGTTGCGGCAGTGCAGGGGACGGCGATCGTGCTCATCGGGCAGATGGAGCACACCCTGCCGTTGTTCCTTGCGATCGGTCTCTTCGGCGCGATGGTCGGCAACGTGTTGATGATGCAGTCGTTGCTGATCGCGCAGCGTTTCGGCGTGAAGGACTACGCGCGCATCTCGGCGCGGTCGGGTCTCATATCTCTGACCGGAACCGCCATCGGTCCGATTCTCATCGGATCCATTCGCGATGCCGCCGGCAACTACACGGTCCCGTACCTTGTGGCTGGTCTCGTCTCGTTGGTCGGTGCCGCAATCTTCACGCTCAGTGGTCCGGCTGAGACCGATTCGTTCTGACCTTAGGCTTGGGACCCATGTCGGAGAACCTGCACCCCAACACCATCCGGGTCATCGAGGCCGCCCGTGCTGCCGGGTTCGAAATCCAGACGAAGCGATTCCCGGAAGGAACCAAGACGGCCCAGGACGCAGCCACCGCAATCGGTGTGGAGGTCGGCCAGATCGTGAAGAGCCTGGTGTTCGGCGTGGACGACGAGATCGTGATGGCGCTGGTCTCGGGATCGAACCAACTGGATGAGAAAAAGCTCGCTGCTGCGGCCGGGGGATCGAAGTGCAAGCGCGTGGACGCTGATGCCGTGCGCGCGGCAACGGGATTTCCGATTGGCGGCGTGCCGCCGGCGGCGTGCCGCCGTTTGGCCACAGCACTCAACTGCGTGTGTTCGTTGATCCGGACTTGTTGCAGTACGACGAGGTGTGGGCCGCTGCAGGAACGTGGAACGACAACTTCGGTGCTGCGCCTGCAGACATCGTGCGTGTTGCCGGCGGTGTGGTCACCGACCTGAAACGCGCCTGACTATGCCAGCGCACATAGATCCGACCAGCACGCCGGCGAAGTTGGCAACAAGGTCGGCAGGATCAGCAGCTCCAAGCATCAACCATCGCTGAGCAAACTCGATGGCAAACGCCAAACCCGCGAGCGATAACACGGTGATGAGGGGTCGCCCGAATGCAAAAAGGCAGAAGAACCCGGCTGGCACGAAGAGTCCGAAGTTCAGCAACCAAGGGCGTGTGATGTTGAATGCATCCGACCACAGTGCGGAATCGGTGAGCCAAGTTGTGGTTAGGGCTCCGTTTCCCCATGAAGAGAGTTCGAGCATTCGGCCGAAAAGGGTCACGGCAAGAATCAAACCAATCGCAGTAGTACAAGCGAAAGCCAGCGAAAAGCGATGTGAGGTGCGCGAGGCCCAGGCTCTCGCCACCAACCAAGCGACAACGACTATTGGGACCATCGCAAGGATCACGAAGCGGTCAATGGTCTGGGTCACATCATGACCTTAGGGTCCTCCGAATCGCAGGTACGCGATGGAGGAAACTGACCGGTTTCCAAAACCAATGGTGGCGTTCCTCCGTTTGGTCACACAACGC
>JBEGJV010000224.1:0-2861 GCA_041184385.1 Actinomycetota bacterium | reverse complement strand
GCCGAATGTGGACTTCAGGCCGACTAGGCCGTTGAAGCCGGCGGGGATGCGAATCGAACCGCCGCCGTCGCCGCCGGTGCCGAGGGTGAAGAGACCGCCGGCCACCGCTGCTCCGGTTCCGCCCGACGAACCACCCGGCGTGTGCGCGGTGTTCCACGGGTTTCGCGTGACACCGTTCAGCACGGTGCGGGTGATGTTCACGCCGCCGAACTCACTCGACGTGGTGAGCCCGAAGTGGTTGGCACCTGCGTTCTTCGTGAGTCTCTCCACCATGGTGGACGTCCACCCGGACACGCGGTCGGCGAGCGGCACCGATGCCTCCGTGGCCGGCCAGCCCTCGACGTGGTCGAGTTCCTTCACGCCGAGCGGCACGCCACCGAACGGCTTCGACACGTCAGCGGCAGCGGCACGCGCGAGTGCGCCATCCTCGTCGACGAACGAGATCGCGTTCAGACCACTCGCCCTGACGGCGGCGAGAGTCGCCTTCATTTCCTCCACCGGTGACCGCCGGCCCGCGCGGAATTCCTCCACGAGCGAACATGCGTCACCCAACCACGGTGTTTCCCCCATGGGGGCGCAACTTAGCCCACCATGCGGCGCTTCAATCCGTTGGGGATGGCGTGCCGCAACTAGCGTTGAACCCGCAATGGATAGTCGTTCGTTTCTCGGTCTGGAACAGACCCACAACCCTTTCCGTTGGTACCTCCCCATCGAGCGAAAGCTCTGCACCGGGGGCAATTTCCTGTACGGGGGCGCGGGTCTCGGCGCCGCCATCTCCGCGCTCGAGGGTTCGACCGGGCGCAAGTTGGTGTGGTCGACGGCGCAGTACCTGAGCTACGCGCGTCCCGGCGAGGTCATGGACATCGACGTCATCGTGCCCGTCGCCGGAAACGCCATCACGCAGGCACGCGTGGTGGCCCACGTGGGGGAGCGCGAGATCCTGGTGGTGAACGCCGCGCTCGGTGACAGGGACTTCGAGTATTCCGGCCAGTGGGAGACCGCACCCGACGCACCGGCGCCCGAGACGTGCCCCGAGTACGAGCACCGCTGGACCACGGAAGAGTCGATCCATGACTTCATGGAGGAGCGCCTCGTCCGCGTGCGCCGCGAGGACGAACTCGACGGGACGAAGAACGACGGGCACACGGTGATGTGGGCGCGACTGCCGTCGATCATCGACGGCGTCGACGCGGCGACCCTCGGCGTTCTCGGGGACTTCGTGCCGCGCGGCGTCGGCCAGTCGCTCGGTATCCGCGGCGGCGGCAACTCGCTCGACAACAGTGGGTGCTGATCGACATCAAGGTGCACGGGCTGGCCCGGGGCTTCGGCCACGGTCTCGTCCACATGTACGCACAGGACGGGACTCTGATGGCCACCGCCAGCCAGAGCTGCATCGCACGCATCCACAAGGGCCCGTGACGGGGCACGACAAGGGGGAACAATGAACGCATACGGCGCACAGAGCCACAACGGAATGCCGGTCCGACCGGGCATGACCGTGCCGCTCCCGGGACACCTGCACGCGCAGCGGGACAAGCTGGTGGAGCTTGCCGACATGGGTTACACCGACATCTGGTCGGCAGAGGCCGACGGTGCGGACGCGTTCACGCCGCTCGCACTCGCATCCGCATGGGAACCGCGACTTCGTCTCGGCACGGCGATTGTCCCCGCCTACACGCGCAGCCCTGCGTGCTTCGCGCAGTCGGTCGCCACGCTCGCCGATGCGGCCCCCGGGCGCTTCGCCATCGGGATCGGCTCGTCGAGCAACGTGATCGTGGAGAAGTGGAACGGCATCCCGTTCGAGGAGCCGTACAAGAAGGTGCGCGACGTCGTGCGCTTCCTGAATGATGCACTCTCGGGCGAGAAGGTCGCGAAGTCCTATGACACGTTCACCGTCGACGGGTTCCGTCTCGGTATCAAGCCGGAGCAGAAGCCGCAGATCCTCGTTGCGGCGCTGCGCGAGGGCATGCTTCGCCTCGCCGCACGGGAGGCCGACGGCACCATCATCAACTGGCTCTCGCCGGAGGACGTGAAGCGCGTTGCAGCCGTGGTGAACGAGGCGTCGGGCGGCCAGCCGAAGGAGATCGTGGCGCGCATCTTCGTGTGCCCGTCGGAGAACGCAGACGTCGTCCGCCAGGCGGCGCGGTTCGCGATCGCGGCGTACCTGAACGTTCCCGTGTACGCGGCGTTCCACGCGTGGCTCGGTCGCGGTGACGAGCTGAAGGGCATGTGGGACAACTGGAAGGCGGGGGACCGCAAGGCCGCACTCGCCGCCATCCCGGATTCCGTCGTCGACGACATCGTCATCCACGGTTCGCCCGAGTACTGCCGCGGGCGCATCAAGGACTACTTCGACAACGGCGTCACCACATCGTCGCTCGCGATCATGCCGTTCGACCCGGAACTGAAGCACTGGGACGCGGTCCGCTCACTCTCTCCGTCTGCGCACAACTAATCCGATGGCCGACGAGACCAAGGGCGTGACACGGGAGGGCTGGCGCCTTCTCTACTCCACGCTCAAGCTGCAGCGCCGTCAGTTGCTGACGGGTGTCGCGGTCGGTCTCTCCTGGACCCTCGGAAAGGTCGCCGTCCCGCAGCTGACGCGCCTCGCGATCGACAAGGGCATCAACGAGAGCGGCTCGTTGATGTTCTGGACGCTGCTCATCCTGGCGGCGGCCTCGATTGCCGGTTTCTTCGCGGCGTGGCGCCGTTTCATCGCCTTCCGCGAGAGCCGCGTCACCGAGACCACGCTGCGCGAGCGCCTGTTCGCCCACATCCAGGGCCTGCACGTGGGGTTCCACGACCGGGCCCAGACCGGCCAGTTGATGAGCCGGTCATCGAGCGACCTGCAGCAGGTGCAG
>JBEGJV010000223.1:0-3208 GCA_041184385.1 Actinomycetota bacterium | reverse complement strand
ACGGTGGCGAAGTTCTCGTCGGCAACGCACCGCGAGAACGTGGTGATCGGCCGGCTGGCATCACCGGTGGGGCGCTACCAGGTGCACATCACGGCAATCATGAAGAGCGGCGCCAAGTTGACGTGGCACGGTGTCTGGGTCACGGTGAAGTGACCGTCCCCGACGGTCACTGATGGAAGAAAGCCGAGATCCAGCGCGCGACGAGGTCCTGGTCGAGCGAGGTGGCATTGAGTGTCGCCCGCGCGGCCTGGACCTCGCTCTCGCCGAACAACGCGATGCGCGTCGCAAGGAGACTGTCGGAGAGGGCCGGGGAGAACTCCGGGTGCACCTGAAGTGTCCACGCCCGTTCACCCACGAGCATCCCGCCGTTCGGGCAGTAATCACTGGATGCCCAGAGCTCCGCACCGTCGGGAAGCGTGATGACCTGGTCCTGGTGGCTGGCCGCGAGATGAATGACGTCACGGGCCGGCTGCATCCATGGTTGGGGCCGCAGAACCGAGTACTCCTTCGCGCCGATTCCCCAACCGACCTTTGCCTTCTTCACGGTGCCACCCAGGGCCTGCGCGAGCAATTGGTGACCGAAGCAGATGCCGACGAACGGTGTCTCGGTACGGACCATCTCGCGCAGCATCTCCTCGACGTCACGCAGCCACGCAACGTCGTCGTACACGGAGAGACGGCTCGGTGAGCAGATCCAGCCGTCCTGCTCGTCGAGCGATACGGGCATCTGCCCCTCGTCGCACTTGTAGGGCACGACGGTGATGTCGTGCGGCCCGAGGATGTCGCGGTAGAGCTCCGCGTAGTCGCCACCGACGTGCAGGCTGCCCGCATCGATGTGGCCGACGACGAGGAGACCGACTGACTTCATCGGAAGGAGAACACCTTCGTGGGTCCGGTCGTCAGTTCCGGCAGGAGCCCGCGCGAGCGCAGGATGGGCATGACGCCCTCGCCGAACCAGTACGCCTCCTCGAGATGCGGGTACCCGGACATGATGAAGGCGTCGTTGCCGAGTGCGTGGTACTCCTCGATGCGGTCCGCGACTTCCTCGTAACTGCCGACGAGTGCTGTGCCCACACCGCCGCGCACGAGGCCGATGCCGGCCCACACGTTCGGGTGGATCTCGAGGCCCACACGTTCGGGTGGATCTCGAGCTTCGACACGTCGCCACCGTGGAGATCGAACTGTCGGCGCTGGCCGACGGACTGCGTCTTCAGGAAGTCCTCTCGTGCCGCCGCGATCGCCTCGGGTGACATCGAGGCGAGGATGTTGTCGGCGACGGCCCACGCCTCCTCGCTGGTCTTTCGGGCGATGACGTGGAACCGCACACCGAAGCGCATCTTGCGGCCGAACGACGCTGCCTTCGCGGCAACACGGTCCATCCTCTCTTTCAGGGCCTGCGGCGTCTCGCCCCACGAGAGATACAGGTCGATGGTCTCCGCAGCGACGTTCTCCGCTTCCTCGCTGGCGCCGCCGAAGTAGATCGGCGGCACGGGGTCCGGCACGTCGCGCGTTGTCGCGTCCGTGACGTCGAAGAAGTCTCCCTTGAAGGAGAACGGTTGGCCCGACCATGCGCCACGCATGATCTTCACGAACTCGGCCGTGCGCGCGTACCTCGTTGCCTTGTCCTCGGTGACACCGAACCGCGCGAGCTCGGCCTGTTCCGCCCCGGTCACGATGTTCACGAGCAGACGACCGTTCGAGACGCGCTGGTACGTGCTCGCCATCTGGGCAGCCAGGGTGGGGGTGAGGAGAGCGGGGCGGAACGCGACGAGGAACTTCAGACGGTCCGTGACGGCGAGAAGCGCTGCCGTGGAGATCCATGCGTCCTCGCAACCGGTGCCGCACGGGGTGAGTACCGCCTCGAAACCGAGCTGTTCGCAGGCCTGGGCAATCTGCTGCAGGTACTGAACGCTTGGTGCGCGGTTGCTTCCGGCGTCGGGCAGGACGTCGCGTGAGTCACCGCCCGTGGGCATGAACCAATTCATCTCGATCATCCGAGGCCTCCCTGACACGCTCAGGCTACGAGGAGCCATCATGGACCGACCAGTTCACGGGGATTTCAGTTTCGTGATTCTCTTGGGCAACCTGGGGTATACCCGCTCCGCCTACTTTTCGCCCGCATGAACACCACCTCACGGAAAATCCTGGGTCGGTTCATGCTCGGTTCTCTCGCGGTGACGCCCCTCGTCACCGCGGTCGGACCGGCAGGGACAGTGACCATCGCCAAAGCCGGAACGGGCATAACGCTCGAGTACCTCGGCCGCATGAACTCAACGATGGGTCTTGCGGGCTCCGAAATCAGCGCGTTCGATCCAGAAACGAAGCGGGTCTTCGTCACCAACGGCTTCACGAACCGAATCGACGTCTTCAGCATCGAAGATCCCACGGCACCCACCAAACTGTCGAGCATTTCGTTCGAAGCGATTGGTGTCACTGGCGTGCAGAGTGTCGCGTCGAAGAACGGCTACGTTGCCGCTGCGACATCAGTGGACGGCAACAACCAGGCAGCCGGCAAGATCATCATCACCGACACTGACGGCGAGATTGATCCCCGCGCACCGAAGGGTGTGACAGTGGGCAGCCTCCCGGATTCCGTGCACTTCACGCCTGACGGCCGTTACGTCCGCCAACGAGGGCGAACCGGCCGACTACTGCCTGGAGAACGGTGTCCTTCCGACAACGAAGGACCCGCACGGTTCCGTCTCGATCATTGACCTGGAATCCAAGAATCTTGCTGTCACAACGCTCGACTTCTCGTTCCTGAACGGTTATGCAGACGAGATCCGCACCGCAGGCGCCCGCATCTACGGACCCAACGCCACTGTGGCACAGGACGTGGAGCCCGAGTACATCGCCATCAGTGCCGACTCAAAGACCGCATTCGTGACCCTGCAGGAGAACAACGCGGTGGCCGAAGTTGACATTGCATCGAAGTCGATCCGCCGAATCATGGGTCTGGGGTACAAGGACCACTCGGTTGCCGGGAACGGTCTCGATCCCTCGGACCAGGACTCCGCTGTCGCCATCGCAAACTGGCCGGTGAAGGGCATGTATGAGCCGGACAACATCCACACGTTCAAGGGTTCCGACGGGACCGAGTACTTCGTCACCGCCAACGAGGGCGAACCGGCCGACTACTGCCTGGAGAACGGTGTCCTTCCGACAACGAAGGACCCGCACGGTTCCGTCTCGATCATTGACCTGGAAT
>JBEGJV010000222.1:0-2669 GCA_041184385.1 Actinomycetota bacterium | reverse complement strand
GTGGTTCCGGCATCGTGATCATCAGGTACTCGATGCCGGATGAGACCGCCCCGTCGCGGACCGCGCAAAGTGTCAACAATGCGGGGACCCAGGTCACCATCACTTTCGACGAGGCGCTCTCCGCCTCGGTGCCGTCCGGCTCTGCGTTCACCGTGCGCGCCGATGGCGTGTCAATCCCGGTGTCGACCGTGACAGCTTCCGGATCGACGATCGTGCTGGGGCTCTCGTCCCCGGTGTGGCAGGGAGCGACCCTCACGGTCTCGTACGCAGACCCATCCGGTGCTGATGATGCGAACGCCGTCCAGGACGCTGCAGGAAACGACGCTTCGTCGTTCACGTCCGTGTCCGTGTCGAACACGTCGACAGCGACCACCACCACGACCACGACGACAACCACGACAACTGTCGTCGCCACGACCACCACCGCTCCGGCATCGGCAACAACTGCAGCCCCTGCATTGGACGTGGTCGTGAACGCCCCGTCCACTCCGGTGCAGTCCACGGTTGCGTCGGGGTCCGTCGCCCAACCGATCGTGACCACGCCGAAGTCGGTCCTGAAGGGCGCCTCAACAACACCTGTCGCAACTTCGACAACAACGATCCCGCCCACCACGACAACCGTTGCGAACAACTCGGGCGGAACCGTGGCCCCGCCGGCGCCGAAAGTTCCCGTCGTGAGTGCTGGTCAAGCAGGGGTGAAGGTCGGCGACACGGACGTACCCGCAACGGTGGAACGACTGAACAACCAGTTGGTGGTCTCCGCCGGCGGGTTGAAGGCGACGCTCGGTGGACTCCAGTCGAACGGCACGCCCATGGCACTCGACAAGTCCGGAAACGTGCGATTGCGACCGGGCGACACGGTGCGCATCTCGCTCGCGGGATTCGAGCCCGGTTCGACCGTGCAGGCGTGGTTGTTCTCCACGCCCGTTCTGATGGGCACGGTCCGGGTGGGCGATGACGGGTCAGTCGTCAGCACGTTCGTGATCCCGAAGGATGCCCCGAACGGGGCGCACCGCATCGCCATCGTTGCCAAGACCACTGACGGCGATCCCGCAACCGATCCCGCAACCCTCGCCGTCGGCGTGATGATCGGCGAGTGGAAATCGGAGCGGAACGTCACCTTCTGGTTGATTGTCCTGCCGATAATCGCCGCAGTAACCGGGGCACTCGTGATCCCGGCAACCCGCCGACGCCGTCGGGGCTCAGTGGCCTGAAATCCTTATTGGACTTGGGTGTGCGGGAAATACGACAAATCTGAGTGGTTTAGTCAGGAATAGGGATATCGTCGTGTCCCATGACGACCGCAACCTGGACCCGGGATGACCTGAAGGCCAACCTCGCCGGGATTGACGAGTGGTCGGTCGGTCTCGAATCTGCCCTGCCCGGGGAGATCGTCGCATCCGTCATGGCGCGAATTGACGGACCGGCAGTGGTGACCTGCAGTTTCGAGGACGCGGTGCTCGCGCATGTCGCCGCCGTTGCCGCGCCGGGCATCGACATCGTGATGATCGACACGCAGTACCTGTTCGCCGAGACGAAGTGGTTCGCGGAGGAGATCCGCCGGAAGGTCGATCTCAACCTGCGCATCGTGCACCCGCTCAGCGTGCAGCCCGACAACCTGTGGCAGAGCGACACGGAAGCATGCTGCAACGTCCGCAAGGTGCAGCCACTGAACAGCCTGCTCGAGGGTGTCGCCGTGTGGTTCACCGGCGTGCGCCGCGTCGACGGACCGACCCGCGCGAACGCGCCGATTCTCTCGTTCGACGCGTCGCGCAACCTGCTGAAGGTGAACCCACTGGCTGCGTTCACCGATGACGACAAGTCGACGTACGAGTCGATCCACGAACTACCGCGCAACCCACTGTCGGATCGCGGTTACCCATCGATCGGTTGCTGGCCGTGCACGCGGCCGGTTGCCCCGGGTGAGGACAAGCGTGCCGGCCGGTGGGCGGGCGAGGCAAAGACAGAGTGCGGACTGCACGTATAGGAGGAGATGACAATGACGATGTTTGCCGATGACGTTCACGAGATCATCTCGTCACGCTCGCACCTCGACCGACTCGAGGCAGAGGCGATCACCATCATCCGCGAGGTGGTGGCTGGTTGTGAGTCACCGGTCCTGCTCTTCTCCGGTGGGAAGGACTCGGCCGTCCTCCTGTGGCTCGCGCTGAAGTCGTTCCGCCCGGCACGCGTGCCGTTCCCCGTCATGCACGTCGACACTGGGCACAACTTCCCGGAGGTCATCGAGTACCGCGATGCACTGGTGCGCGAGCACAACCTGGACCTCGTCGTGGCATCGGTGCAGAAGAGCATCGATGACGGTCGCATCCCGGATCCGGGTCCGACTGGCAGCCGCAACCGCCAGCAGGCCGTCACGTTGCTCGATGCGATCAAGGAGCACAAGTTCGACGCGGCATTCGGTGGCGGACGCCGTGACGAGGACAAGGCCCGTGCGAAGGAGCGCATCCTCTCCTTCCGGGACAAGTCCGGTGCGTGGGAACCCCGTGCGCAACGCCCGGAGCCGTGGAACGTGCTGAACCCGCGCATCAACAAGGGCGAGCACCTCCGTGCATTCCCGCTGTCGAACTGGACGGAGCTGGACATCTGGGAGTACGTCTCGCGCGAAGAAATCCCGCTGCCGAGCATCTATTTCTCCCACAGCCGTGAGG
>JBEGJV010000221.1:0-2554 GCA_041184385.1 Actinomycetota bacterium | reverse complement strand
GTGCGCGAGGGGGGACTTGAACCCCCACGACCTTTCGATCACTGGCACCTGAAGCCAGCGCGTCTGCCATTTCGCCACTCGCGCGAGTAGGTCGCCAACGCTAGCGACAGGACCCCCCTCGCCCAACCGCCACACCTCTCTATAGGGGTACTCACATCGTGCCCAGCCCCCGATTACCCTTGACTTTCATGGCAAAGGGCACGGTCGAGCGCCGCATCGAGAACGTCTTCGAGGGCCTCTTTGCCCGGGCGTTCAAGAGCGGCATCAAGCCCATGCAGATCGGCCGGCGCCTGCTGCAGGTGGCCGACGCCGAACGGGATCTGGACGCCCAGGGCCGCCGTGTGGTGCCGAACACCTACATCGTGCAGCTCAGCCCCGCCGACCGGGAGGGCTTCGCCGACATCGAGCCCGCCATGCTCTACGAGCTCACCGAGGCTCTGCGCCAGCACGTGAAGACCGAGGGCTACCACGTCTCGGGCAAGGCCCGCGTGGCACTGCGCACCAACACCGACCTGCGCAAGGGCCGGTTCGACATCACCGCCAAGAACGTGGACCAGGAAGGCAACAGCCAGGATGTCCCGGCTGTTGAGGCCGACTCCGTCGCGCCCGTCTCCACTCTCTCGGTGCCGCCCGCTCCCCCCGAAGCCGCTGCGGCGCCGGTCGCGCCGGTCATCCCCCTGCACGGTGACACCCCGCCGGCGGTGCTGACCGTGCCGGGTGGCCAGCGTGTGGAACTGCACGAGGGCCACTACGTGGTGGGCCGCCACCTGGAGTGCGACATCGTCATCAGCGACTCGAACGTCAGCCGCCGCCACGCCGAGTTCGTGTGTGCCGGTCGTGACGTGATCGTGCGCGACCTCGGCAGCACCAACGGCACGAAGGTGAACGGCGTCGTCATGGCACCGCCCAGGTCTCGTTCGAGGCGAGCTAGCCGCTGCGGCGGTGTGCCCATGACCGACCAGGTTCTGACAGCACTGAAGGTGCTCTTCCTCGCGCTGATGTACCTGTTCTTCGGACGCGTGCTGTGGGCCGTGTGGTCGGAGGTGCGCACACCCGTCGCGCCGAAGGGCAACCTGCGCACCACAACGAGCAAGCCCGATGCTGCAGGCAAGAAAAGCCGCACCAAGGGAGCGGTCTCTTTCGTGGTGATCGAGCCGAAGGAAGAGCGTGGCCACCGCTTTACGCTGTCGGACGTGTTGACCATCGGCCGAGACGACGTGTGCGACATCGCAATGCCGGACGACACCTACATGTCCGGCCGCCACGCACGGATCGAGCAGCGCGCAGACGGCGTGTGGATCATCGACCTGAACTCCACGAACGGCGTGCTGGTGAACGGCACGCGCGTGATGAACGAGAAGTCACTGAAGAACAGTGACCGCATCCAGGTGGGCAACGCGGTGCTGGAGACCCGGTCATGAGGCTGAAGTTCGGCGCCGCGACGGATGTCGGCATGGTGCGCCAGTCGAACGAGGACGCGTTCTCGGCAGAGGGTGAGCTGTTCATCGTCGCCGACGGCATGGGCGGCCACAACGCGGGCGAGGTCGCCAGTGCGCTTGCCGTCACCACCATGAAGTCCGGTGCCCGCAACGGTCTCACCGAACCGTCGCAGTTCCGCGAACTCGTGCAGCAGGCGAACACCGCCATCTACACGGCCAGCCTGGACGACAGCGCGCAGTCCGGCATGGGCACCACGGTCACGGCTCTGGCAGTGCTTCCCGGCGAGGAACCGCGCGTGATGGTGGCGAACGTCGGCGACAGCCGCACGTACGTGTGGCGCAACGGCCGTCTCGACCGCATCAGCATCGACCACAGCTACGTGCAGGAACTGGTGAACGAGGGCATCATCACGCCGGAGGAGGCGCGCACGCACCCGCGCCGCAACATCGTGACGCGCGCGCTCGGCATCGACCGCACCGTGCAGGTGGACGTGTTCACCTATGAGGTGCGCACCGGTGACCGACTCGTGCTCTGCAGTGACGGCCTGGTGGACGAGGTCAGCGACGCCGAGATCTCGAAGGTCATCGGCCAGCACAGCAACGCCCAGGAGTGCGCAGAGGCGTTGATCATGGTGGCGAACACCAATGGTGGGCGCGACAACACCACTGTGGTCGTCGTCGACATCGCCGACGACATCAGCGAACCCGTGGCCGTCGTTCCCGACAACGACGACACGCAGCAGATCGAATCCGTCCCTCCGGTGTTGGTGAAGGAGAAGCGCCGCATCACCGTGGGCATGACGCTGTTCTGGTCGGCACTCGTCATCATCGTGCTGGGCGTCGTGGTCATCATGGGTGTGTACGGCCGAAGCGGCTACTACCTCGACTTCACGAAGGACGACACCGTCGCCGTCTACCGCGGGCGCGTGGGCGGAGTGCTGTGGTTCGACCCCACCATCGACACCGAGACCGAGCTGAAGGGCGACGACCTGCCCCCGGACATCCTGCGCGACGTCATGACGAACCGCGAGTTCGCAAGCAGCAGCCAGGCACGCAAGTTCCTCTCGCTCGTGCAGCAGGTCATCCTGAACTCGACCACCACCACCGTCCCCACC
>JBEGJV010000220.1:0-3400 GCA_041184385.1 Actinomycetota bacterium | reverse complement strand
TCCGGCCTCCGTCGCCGGCGGGCAGGTCGCCTGCTTCGCCGAGCAACGGCTCCCGAAAGGGCAGGTTCAGGTGGACGGGTCCGCGAAGAGTGCCGATGGACGCCGCCTGTGCACGACGTGCAAGCGACCGCCAGGTGTGACGCGCATCGTCGCTCGGAACGCCCGGATCCTGGAACCAGCGCACGTTGTTGCCGAACATCTTCGTCTGGTCGATGGTCTGGGGTGCCGCCACGTCACGCAGTTCCGGAGGACGGTCGGCGGTGCACACGATCATCGGCACGCGGCTCTGGTGTGCCTCCACCACGGGTGCCACGAAGTGCGCCGCTGCCGTGCCCGAAGTGCACAGCAGCACCGCGGGGATCCCGGAGGCACGGCCGATGCCGAGAGCCGCAAAGCCTGCGCTCCGCTCGTCGTGGAAGACGTGCAGGGACAACTCGGGTCGCCGGGCGATCGCCACCGCCAGCGGTGTCGACCTGCTTCCGGGGGCGACCACCGCGTGAGTGATGCCCTGGTGGATCCATTCATCCACGAGGGTCGCGCAGAATGCCGCTGAAGTGTCGCCCGGGGTGGCCATGGGTTCTAGTCTCGCATCGTGCGAGTCGAAATTTGGTCCGATGTTGTGTGTCCCTGGTGCTACATCGGGAAGCGGCGTTTCGAGAAGGCCGTCGAGACCCTCCGCAGCAAGGGCGTGGACACCCCTATCGAGGTCGTCTACCGCTCGTACCAACTGGATCCCACGGCACCCGCGGGCAACCCAACCCCGGCGGTGGATGCCTACGCCAAGAAGTTCGGCGGGCGCGAGCGTGCCGAACAGATCATCGGTCATGTGTCGGGTGTCGCAGCCGGCGACGGCATCGAGTTCCGCATGGACCGGGCCCTGCGCGCGAACACCGTCCTGTGCCACCGGGCGTTGCACTGGGCACTGGCCTCCCACGGGGAGGTCACCCAGGCCGGGTTCAAGGAGCGTCTCCTGAAGGCCTACTTCACCGACGGACTGGATGTCGGCGACGCGGACGTCATCGCTGACTGCGCATCGGAGATCGGCCTCGACGGCGCGGCACTGCGCGCGTGGCTGGACACGGACGAAGGCAAGGCCGATGTGGTGGCCGACTTCGAGGCGGCGATCAATCTCGAGATCTCCGGCGTGCCCGCCTTTCTCATCGACGGCCGTTACATGGTGCCCGGTGCACAGGATGTCGACGTGTTCGTGAACGTCCTCGAGCGGGTCCTCGCCAAGTGACACTCGGTCACGAAACAACGGGGTCGGGCATCCCGGCCACGTTCGTGCACGGCTTCACCCAGACACGGTCGTCGTGGTTCCCTGTCGTCTCGCGACTGCGCGGCATCGAGTGCACCCTGGTCGACGCGCCGGGCCACGGCGGTTCGCCCGACGGCGGCCGGTCTCTGTGGCAGTGCGCGGATGACATCGCGGAAACGATGCCGCGCGGTGCACTGGTCGGTTACTCGATGGGTGCGCGGATGGCGCTGCACACCGCACTCTCCCACCCGGGGCATGTCACCGCCCTCGTGCTCGTCAGTGGCACGCCGGGCATCGAGGACACCCCGGAACGGGACACACGCCGGGCGTCGGACAACACCCTCGCGGACCGCATCGAGGACATCGGTGTGCCTGCCTTCATCGACGAGTGGCTCTCCAACCCGATGTTCGCGGGTTTGTCTGACGAGGACCTCCATGAGACCACAACGTCTGACGAACACCTCCCTGGGCCTCGCAGATTCGTTGCGCCATGCCGGAACGGGCACGCAGGACGACCTGTGGCCGCGTCTCGGCGAACTCACAATGCCAGTGCTGATCGTTGCGGGCGGGCTCGACACGAAGTTCGCAGACATCGCCCGCAGGATGCACGCCACACTTGCCGGTTCCACCCTGGACATCATGCAGTCAGCCGGACACACCGTTCATCTGGAGGCAACCGAACAGTTTGCGAAACTGCTCGGGACGTGGCTTCTCACGAATACGCGATGAACAGACCCACGGCGAAAGAGACGCCGAAGACCAACTGAGCGCGCCCGACACCGCCGAGAACGGCGATCAGGTCCCGGCCCTTCGCACCGCTGCGCACGATGGACACGGGTTTCCACGCCGACACGATGCCCGTCAACCCGAGCAGGACCCATGGTCCGGTGTCCCCCACCGACAACACCACGATGACGAGAGCCGCGACCACAAACAGCAACTGGAAGAATGCCCTCGTCCGGCCATCACCGATCCGCACCGCAAGTGTGCGTTTTCCGCTCACCGTGTCCCCGGGGATGTCACGCAGGTTGTTCACCACCAGGAGCGCGCACGACCAACAACCGGCGGCAACGCCCGACCACCACATGACAGGGGTCATCTCCCCGCACACCACGTACCCGGTGCCGACCGTGGCGACCAGGCCGAAGAACACGAACACGAACACCTCGCCAAGACCGGCATAGCCGTACGGCCGAGGTCCGCCGGTGTAGAACCACGCCGCGAGGATCGCGCACAGCCCCACCACCACGAGCCACAGGGTCGTCTGCAGCGCGAGGACCCCCCCGGCGACGCCCGCAATCCCGAACGCGACGAACGCGGCACGCTTCACTGCCGGCGGCTTCACGAGCCCCGACCCGACCAGCCGCAGCGGACCGACGCGCTTGTCGTCGGTTCCCTTCACGCCGTCGCTGTAGTCGTTCGCGTAGTTCACGCCCACCTGCAGCGCAAGGCTGACAATCGCGGCCGGCAACAACCTCCACCAGTGTGGCGTGCCTGTCTCGGTCGCCGTGGCCGCACCGATCAACACGGGGACCACGGCCGCGGGGAGCGTGCGCGGCCGGGCTCCCTCGAGCCACAGCCTGAATCCGGAGGGAACATCGTTGCTCGTCACGTGCTCAGTGTGTCACGCACCGCTCGATGCATCGTGGAGCGCCCGTAACCTGACCGTGTGAACGAACTCGTCTGTCTGGACCTGCCGCTCGGCGGGGCGTTCGTTGACCGTCTGCGCCGCGCGTGGGACGACGGCGATGCGGTGTTTCCTCTCGACCAACGTCTCCCGGCACCCGCCCGGGCTCTCCTGATGGAAGCAGTCGCACCCACAATGGTCCACGACGGCACGGACGATGTCCGGATCGGGGGCACGCCCGTCGAACCTGGCGACGCGGTCGTCGTCGCCACCAGCGGAAGCTCAGGCAGCCCGAAGGGCGTCGTTCTCACCCACGACGCGGTGTCGGCCAGTGCACGAGCCGTTCACACACGGCTGAATGTCACCCCGGCGGACACCTGGCTCGCCTGCCTCCCGCCGGCCCACATCGGCGGCCTGTCGGTGGTGCTGCGCAGCATCGTCACCGGCACACCGTGCATCAGCGTGGACGGCTTCAGTCCGGAGTCGTACGACAGCGCCGCAGCGCACGGTGCAAC
>JBEGJV010000219.1:1869-2517 GCA_041184385.1 Actinomycetota bacterium | reverse complement strand
TTCGTGTGGCCCGACCAGCGCGAGCGGATGACACGCATTCGTTCTGCCATCGCCATCGCGAAGGAACATCCCCCCGTGATCGACACGGACTCCGCGGACATGTGGATTCGCACACAGCTTGCACGCGAGCCCGAGCGGGCAACGGTCGTGTTCCACTCGATCGTGTGGCAGTACCTCGGTTCGACGGTGCAGAACTCCATGCGTGAGGCACTGCACGAGGCCGGGTCGAGGGCGACCGCGGCAAAGCCGCTCGTGTGGTTGCGGATGGAGCCCGCAGGACCGGTCGCCGATGTCCGCGCGACCGTGTGGATGGGCGGGGAACCGAACGAACATCTTCTGGCCGAGGTGGGATACCACGGCCAGAACATGCGCTGGTTCGGCGACTAGAAGTCCCGGTTCATCGCGTTGCGCACGAGCTCCGGCACCGGGGTGGGGGTGGCCGAGCCCGGCGCCACGCTGACGTAGGTGATGGAGCAATCGAAGATCGGCTCGCCGAGGACGGTCATCTCGACCGAGACATCGAAAGACGTGTTCCCCCATCGCGTGACAGAACAGGCAGCGTCGATGACATCACCGTACGTGGCGCCCTTGTGCCAGGTGCCGCTTGCCCTGATCGATGAGCTGACGCACGGCCACGCCGCCGGCGCC
>JBEGJV010000219.1:0-1842 GCA_041184385.1 Actinomycetota bacterium | reverse complement strand
CTTCAGCATGAAATCGAAACCGACGGATGCAAGGTCAATGTGGCTGTCGGACGCCCCGGTCTCGGCTGCGAGGGCCGCCCTTACCCACTGGGCAACGGCGTCGTCTGCGTACGTCCAGTAGTTGCCGTTGAACACGACGTTCTGCATGTCGCACTCGTTGTAACGGACGCGGATGTGCTCGACGTACCTCATGACAGCGACTGGCGTGCGGCCTTCACCGCGGCAGCAAGACTCTCGGCCTGTCGCAACGACGCGGTAGGCCCTGCGGCGCCCGGTGACCGCCTGCGACCGACGGACACACCGGGGTCGAACAGCGATGCCGCCTCGCCGCCCAGTTGCGGATGGGACGCGACAACCTGCACCAAGGGCGTGCCGGTGGAGAGCGCGTCACGCACGACCTTGCCCACGATGGCATGTGCCTCGCGGAAAGGCATGCCGCGATCCACCAGCCACTCGGCCAGGTCAGTGGCGACAAGTGACTCGGCCGACGCTGCTTCGGTCATGTTCCCGACGTTGAACTTTGCCGTCGAGATCATCCCTGCGATCGCAACAAGACCACGGCGCACCTGGTCGACACTGTCGAAGAGTGGTTCCTTGTCCTCCTGCAGGTCGCGGTTGTACGCGAGGGGAAGTCCCTTCAACGTGGCGAGAAGACCGGTGAGGTTCCCGATCAGGCGTCCCGCCTTGCCCCTCGCCAGCTCGGCGATGTCGGCGTTCTTCTTCTGCGGGAGCATCGACGAACCGGTGGCGTACGCGTCGTCGAGGGTCGCAAAACCGAACTCCTCGCTGGTCCACAACACCCACTCCTCGCCGATGCGAGAAAGATGGACACCGATGAGCGCAAGAGCGAACAGATACTCGGCAACATGATCACGGTCGCTGACTGCGTCGAGCGAGTTCGCAAACGGGGCAGCGAACCCCAACCTGTCGGCGCTGAACGAGGGGTCCACGGGGAGTGAACTCCCGGCCAGGGCACCGGCACCGAGTGGCGACACGTCTGCCCGCTCCAGCGCGTCGTTGATCCGTGAGATGTCACGCAGGAGGGACCATGCGTGCGCGCGGAGATGGTGCGAGAGCAGAACGGGCTGGGCCCGCTGCAGGTGCGTGTATCCGGGAATCGAGACCGGCGGTGTGGCGGCATCCGCCTCGTCCGCGCGGGCGACGAGCACCTCGACAAGGTCCAACGCAGCCGCTGACACAACGGTCATCTCGCGGCGGCTCCACAGGCGAAGTGCCGTCGCCACCTGGTCGTTGCGGCTGCGACCGGTGTGCAGCCGTCCCCCGGGCTCCCCCGCGATCTGTGTCACCCTGCGTTCGATCGCGGTGTGGATGTCCTCGTCGGACTCCACGAACTCGAACGTGCCGCCCGACATCTCGGCATGGACGGCATCGAGAGCGTCCGACACCTTGGCCGCATCGGAGGGCGACATGAGGCCGACGTGCGCGAGCATCTCGACGTGCGCCTTCGAACCGGCAATGTCATCAGCCCAGAGACGGCGGTCGAACCCGATGCTCTCGGTGAAATCCATCAGGTCCCTGCTCGGCCCGGACGCGAAACGCCCGTGCCAGAGAGCAGCCCCTGCCGCGACGTCCTTCTCACCCACGGCTCGCCACCTTCTTCTTGTCGATGCCGGCCAGTTGCTTCAACTGGTCGGCGAGCTTGCGGCCCCCGAGTTGTTCGGACGCGACGCACAGCACAGTGTCGTCACCGGCGACCGTGCCGATGAGACCGGCCATCCCGCTCCGGTCGAGCGCAGATGCGACGACGTGCGCACAACCGGGTGGCGTGCGCACCACGACCAACGACCCACTGTGGGTCACCTCGGCCACCCACTCGCCCAC
>JBEGJV010000218.1:0-4662 GCA_041184385.1 Actinomycetota bacterium | reverse complement strand
CTCCTGTCCTGCAGGGACCGCCCCTGCACGTGGACTATGACAAATGGGTGTGTCCTTGTGAAGGGGTCGCACCCCTCCGGATCAGAGGCCGCAGTTGGCCGACATGAAGCTCTTGAAACGCTCCGAGGCAGACGCAATCGTCTTGTCGGCAAGAATGGCATTCAGGTCCTCGGCGACCTGCGGGACGGCCTTCATCTCCGACAGGTTGTACTTGTACGTCGCGTAGATCTTGTCCATTGCCTTCATGCCGTCGAGCATGAGTTTCACGTCGCCCTTGACTGCGAGCGGTGACTCGTCGAGCAGCTTCTGGGACGACTCCATGATCGTCTTCCATGCGGCTTCCATCTTCACCGGGTCGCTCATTGCCATGGGGTCGTTCCCGTGCGTGCTGCTGCTTGCCTGGTCGAGTTCCTGTGCCACCAGGCAGAAGTCGGCGTACTCAGGATTGACAGTCTTCGCGGCTGCGGTCGTGTCGGACGCTGCCGAGCCACCTCCGCATGCGGCGAGCGCCAGACAGGCAATTACGGCGAATCCGAGGGTCTTGCGCATGTCACAGACGGTACCAACGACCCAGGTCGTTGCGAACTGCGGGGCACGGGGCTATGGTTGGTCTCGCTCGGTTCGCCGAGTTCTCCCCGGTCACAGTCGCTGACAACGCGTGACGGGTCGAGATTCAAACGCCACACCGGCCACGGTCGATGTGCGCACACCCTCACACACCCGCAGAAACGGGTTGCTGGAAAGCAGGAATCATGGCCGCAGATGCCCTTGAAAAGTCCGCACTGGAAGCGAAGGACAAAGAACAGTTGACCGCCATCGCCGAGGCACTCGGTGTCAAGGCCGGTGCTCGCGCCACGAAGGCAGTTCTCGTCGAGAAGATCCTCGAGAAGACCGGTGCGGCAGCACAGCCCGCGAAAGCCGACAAGCCCGAACAGAAGGCCGAGAGTGCCGACGATTCGGGTGATGACGCTCCGCGTGAGAGGTCCGAACGGCCGAACGGCCGCGGCGAACGCCCCGCGCGCAACAACGACGAGCCGAAGGTGTACCTCGGTGCCGACGGCGAGCCGCTTGCCGAATGGGAAGTGGAACTGGCCAAGCACGAGGGCCGCATCGACGAACTGACCGTGGCCGGCGAAGGCGGCGGTCAGTCCCGAGGTGACAGGGGAGACCGCGGCGATCGCGGTGACCGTGGTGACCGCAACCAGAACCGCCAGGGCGGTCAGGGTCAGCGCCAGGGTGGCCAGAACCAGAACCGCCAGGGTGGTCAGGGTCAGCAGGACCGGGACTGGGACGGAGACGGAAACTCACGCCGTCGCCGCCGTCGTCGCGGACGCAACGGTCGCGACGAGGGCCCGCAGGGCGAGGATCGTTTCGGTGACGAGGGTGACGACCAGCAGCAGTACAGCAACGAGCCCGTGAAGGTGGAGGGCTACCTCGATCTCCGCGACGAGGGCTACGGCTTCCTGCGCGTCGGTGGTTACCTGCCGACACGCGAGGACGCGTACATCCCCGTGAAGCTCACGCGCCAGTACGGACTGCGAAAGGGCGACCATGTCACCGGCATGTCACGACCGGCCGGTCGCAACGAGAAGAACCCGGCGATGCTCGAGATCCACACGGTCAACGGCAAGGACCCCGATAAGGCCAAGCAGCGCCCGCGCTTCGAGGACCTCACGCCGCTCTTCCCGGACTCCAAGCTGCGCATGGAGAGCGTGTCGGACCCGACGAACATGACCGCACGCATCATCGACCTCGTCGCCCCCATCGGAAAGGGCCAGCGCGGTCTCAAAGACCACGGTCATGAAGACGATCGCCCAGTCGATCGAGCAGAACAACCCCGAGGTCAAGCTCATCGTTCTTCTCATCGACGAGCGCCCGGAGGAAGTGACCGACATGAAGCGCACGGTGAAGGGCGAGGTCATCTCCTCCACCTTCGACCGTCCGAGCGACGAGCACACGCACATCGCCGAGATGTGCATCGAGAAGGCGGAAAAAGCCAAGCGCATGGTCGAGATGGGCGAAGATGTCGTCGTCATTCTCGACGGCATCACGCGACTGTCTCGTGCATACAACTTGGCCGCTCCTGCAAGTGGTCGAATCATGTCCGGTGGTATCGACGCCGGCGCGCTGTACCCGCCCAAGAAGTTCTTCGGTGCCGCCCGAAACGTGGAGGAAGGCGGGTCGCTGACCATCCTCGCCACCGCGCTCGTGGAGACGAACAGCCGCATGGACGAGGCGATCTTCGAGGAGTTCAAGGGAACGGGCAACATGGAGCTGCGTCTCGACCGTCGCATCGCCGAGCGCCGTGTGTTCCCCGCCATCGACGTCCTCGGCTCGAGCACCCGCCACGACGAGCTGCTCATCGACCGCAAGCAGTTCCAGCTGGTGGTCAAGCTGCGCCGGGTCCTCGGCGGCATGGCCCAGGACGGCAACCCCGCACCGGGCCTCGAGATGCTGATGGACCGCCTGAAGACCTTCCGCACGAACGACGAGTTCCTGTCAGAGGTGGCAAAGACGCCCGGCGTCTGACCCGCAAACCCTTGTCGGCGCGGGGATCGGGCCCATTGGGGGTCGAATCCCGTGCCGATACACTTTTCCATCCGTTCCGAGGAGATGCCATGAAGACCGAGACTCACCCCCAGTACGACGACCTCAACGTCAAGTGCTCATGCGGCAACACATTCACGACCCGCAGCACCAAGGGCGGCTCGCTCAACGTGGAACTCTGCAACCAGTGCCACCCGTTCTACACGGGCAAGCAGAAGCTGGTGGACACCGGCGGCCGCGTGGAGCGCTTCAACAAGCGCTACGGCGCGCGCAAGAACGCCCCGGCAAAGGCCGAGTAGTTGTCGGCCGACCAAGAGCGTCGGTCCCGTCTTCTCGCACTGAAACTGCGCGCACTCGTGCGCGACCACCTTTCTCTCACCGAGGACCCCGCCGGCGAGGCCCAGGTCTTCTCGCCCGGTGCCGCATTCATCACCGACGACGCCGCATGGTTCCTGATCGACGGTGACGCAACCCGTTCCCTCGGTGCGGTCATCGCCTGGAGCGCGGCAAACAACGTCGACAAGCCGCTGAACATCCTGTGCGAGCAGAACGCCGGGGTCGTGGCACGCCGCGCCGGTTTCATGACCGCGGACGTCACCGTGTGGCAGGTGGACGACCGCTCGATCGTCCGCGCGGAGCCCGCACCGCACATCCCGTCCACGACACCGTCGGTGCACCACATGTCGTTCGCACCCCTGATCGAGTCCGGCGGCGCCGAGATCGTCATCGAGCACGGTGTCGTGCTCGGCGAGGTGCGCGGTCTCGAGATGTGCCGCGTGGTCGACGATTCGTTCACGGGGGAGTCGCGCGTGGAGGTGGGCCTCGGCGCGCACGACCGCGAGGCGTTCGCGATGGTGCACGGGCACCTGCCCACCGAGGACGCGATGCGCCAGGTGATCACCGCGGTGCTGCCGCACCGTTCGTTCGAGGCCGACCACCACCCGTTCAACCGCTTCGGCGTGGAGAGGTTGCTGCGCTGGAACGCCATGCAGGATCCCGCCTCGGTGGGTTGTGCGTCGCTGGCGCCGGCAGAACCCCCGGTGGTGCGCACCAACGTGAAGGATGCCGTGCCGTGTGTTGCCATCGGCATCGACGCCGACGGCAACACCGTTGCCGTCACGTTCGTGAACGGCATCGACCTCGATGCGGTCCCGTTCGCGCTCGATGCTGCCGACAGGCTCGGTGCGTCGCGTGCAGTGCTCGCCATGAGGTCGCGGGACATCACCCGCGCTCGTGCCGATCCAGTCGTGAACGCGCACCATCCGAACGCCCTAGCCTGATTGCCGTGCAGAAGAAACTCGATTCCATCGAGACCGAGTTCGTGGAACTGGAGTCCAGCCTCGGCAGTCCCGAGGTGCTGGGCGACCAGGCACGCCTGCGCGAGGCCAGCCGCAAGTACAAGATGATGACGCCGCTCGTGGCCTGCATCCGCGAGATCCGGAAGGTGCGCGGCGACGCCGAGGCAGCCAGGGAACTGGCCGCCGAGACCTCCGGCGACGAGCGCGACTCATTCCGTGCCGAGGCAGCGGCCGCGGAGGCACGACTCGAGGATCTCGAGGAACAACTGAAGGTGTTGCTGTTGCCGCCCGACGTGAACGACGGCAAGAGCGTGATCATGGAGATCCGCGGTGCGGAGGGCGGCGAGGAAGCCAATCTGTTCGCGCGCGACCTCATGGAGATGTACCTCGGGTACGCATCCCGTCGTGGCTGGCAGGTGGAGACGATCCAGGTCGACAACTCCGACATGGGCGGCATCAACCAGGCAACGCTGCTCTTCAAGGGCGACGACGCATGGAGCCACCTCAAGTTCGAGGGCGGCCCTCACCGCGTGCAGCGGGTGCCGGCGACCGAGAGCCAGGGCCGCGTGCACACGTCGTCCGCGACCGTCATGGTGATGCCGGAAGCGGAAGAGGTCGACGTCGAGATCAACGAGAACGATCTCGAGATCGACGTGTACCGCGCGTCCGGCGCCGGCGGCCAGCACGTGAACACCACCGACTCCGCCGTGCGCATCACGCACAAGCCCACCGGCGTCGTGGTCGCCATGCAGGACGAGCGCAGTCAGTTGCAGAACCGCGCCCGCGCCATGCAGGTGCTCCGTTCGCGCCTGCTGAA
>JBEGJV010000217.1:0-2770 GCA_041184385.1 Actinomycetota bacterium | reverse complement strand
GTGAAATTGCCGGCGCCGTGCTGATGGTCGTGTGTGCCGTTTCCATCGCCCCATTCCTGTGGGAGGTGTGCGACCGCCGCGGCACACTCGCGCGGCTGGCCCCGCCGGTCACCCCCGTCACGACGAGCCGACCCCGCGCGGACGCCGACTTCGTTACGTTCCTCTCCTCCGTCGCACGCTCGGTGCGTTCGGGGGCATCTGCCGCGCAGGCGATTATCTCCGCGCCCGCATCATGTGCCCAGACAGAAGGGGTCCAGCGGCTGCTCGTCTCCGGGGTTCGCGTGGCGGCGGCCACGACGGGCGACCACCCCCACGTGCGTGTCCTCCGGGCCTGCATACACGGTGACGCATTGTCCACCCCGGCGCTCGACCGTGCCGTGACCGACGAGCGGTTCCGCATGCAGACGCAACATGACACCGCGGTCGCCGCGGCACAGGCACGTCGTTCGGCACGCATTCTCACGGCCCTTCCGTTCGTGTTCCTGCTGTTCCTCGCCGCCACAAGTTCGTCCGTGCGGGGACACCTCTTCTCACCGGTCGTCGGCGGTGCGGTCACCATCGGGATCGTGTTGAACATCACCGGACGCCTGTGGATGCGGCGCCTCGTCACCGGCGCCGTCCGCCCATCGCCCGACATGGAACTCGCGTCCACCATTGCGTCCGTTCTCGCGCTGCACGTGTGCGCCGGTGGCTCGGTGGCCGACTGTTTCGCTGCGCTCGCGCCGGTCGACCCACGCTGCGCCGAGGTCTCCTCCATGTTGCGTGCCGGGCACACGCTGGCAACGTCACTGTCGCCGATCGAGGAGGTTGCTCCGTCTCTAGTGCGCACGGTGCTCGATGCGCACCGTGACGGACTGCCCGTGAACGACGGCTTCCGCCGCCCACATACGGTCACGCATCGCACAGGTGGCGGTGCGCAGCACGACTCCCCTCGTCCTGTGCACACTCCCCTCGTTCCTTCTCATCGGAATCGCACCGATGGCACTTGCCGCCCTCGCCGGCCTCTCGACACCCACCCTGTGAAGGACCCACATGAACGTCACCGATGACCACAGCGAGCGTGGCCAGGCCACCACCGAATACGCACTCATCCTCCTCGTCGCGGCGGTGATCGCACTGCTCGCCATCGGATGGGCAACAGCTGGCGGTGGTGCGGGGAAAATTGGTTCTCTCTTCGACACCATGTTCAGCGGCATCATCGACCGTGCCACCGCGCAGTTCTGACGCCGGGCAGGCCACCGTCGAGTTCGCGCTCGTCATGCCGCTCGTGGTGGCGCTCGTTGGTTGCATCATCGGGGTCACGGTCCTGTGTCTCGATGCGTTGGCACTGAACGACACCGCGCGCACCACGGCACGGATCGCATCCGTCTCGGTGGACCCGGTGGCCACCGCGCGGGACTACGTCGCTTCACGTCACAGCGGGGTCACTGTCCGGGTGGCAACGGACGGGTCGGCGGTCACGGTGCGGGTGCAACGCCGGGTGACCTTCCGTCTGCCCGTGATCGGCAACATCCGCTTCGGTGTTCCGCTGGTTGCATCGTCCACCATGGCCATCGAGCCACCGATCACGACGGCACCGCAAGGCACTAGCGTGACGCCATGAACCTCAGCACGCGACGCACCACGGTGGGTGACGTCCACGTGCTCGTGCCGGAGGGAAACATCGACCTGGCCACCGTCCCGCGGTTCGGTGACGCGCTCACCCGTCTCGTGGCCGACTCGCGGGGAGCGACATGCGTCGTCGACCTCGACACCGCGGGGACCATCGACGACGCCGCTCTCGGGATGCTCCTCGGGGCCGCAGGCCGCGCGCGCTCGGCGGGCGGTGACCTTGCCGTCGTGTGCACGGACCAGCGTCTGCGCGAACGACTCGTCACCAACGGTTTCGACCGCGCCGTGCGCGTGGTGTCCTCCATCTCGGCTGCATGAGCCCGAAGGCCACCGTCTGGGTCCTCGGTGACCAGCTGAACGTCCGCATCGGTGCGCTGAAGCAGGCTTCGCCGCGCACGCACCGCATCCTGATGGTGGAGTCCGCCCACAAGATCGGCGGACGACCCTGGCACCGACAGCGCCTGCACTTCATCATCTCGTCCATGCGCCACTTCGCCGACGAACTGCGCAACGACGGGTTCGTGGTGGAGTACGTGAAG
Source organism: Actinomycetota bacterium (assembly GCA_041184385.1). GTDB lineage: Bacteria > Actinomycetota > Acidimicrobiia > Acidimicrobiales > Ilumatobacteraceae > UBA2093. The sequence goes on along the minus strand of JBEGJV010000217.1, from coordinate 620 downwards.
GCGCCCACCATGACCGAGGGGTTCGGTCGCTACATGGCCAAGCACCCGGGCACCCACGTCACGGCCACCGCACCGAACAGCCTGGCCGCGCGCGCGCTGATGGAGCGGCTTGGCGTGGAGACCGTCGAGTCGAACCAGTTCCTCACCACACCAGGTGAGTTCGCCGCATGGGCGGCCACCCGAAAGTCCCTGAAGATGGAGGACTTCTACCGACGGCAGCGCGTCCGTCTCGGGTACCTCATGGACGGCGACCAACCCGCCGGCGGCAAGTGGAACTTCGACGCGGAGAACAGGGAGTCACCGCCCCGAGACGGTTCGAACCCGTGGGGCGAACCACTCTGCGACGCACTCGATGACATTGACAAGGCTGTCATCGCCGAACTGCCCGACAACTGCACCGGTGACGAACCTGTCGGCTGGTGGTCCACCACCCGCACGGGCGCGTTCCGTCACCTGCGGCACTTCGTGGAGCACCTGCTTCCCACGTTCGGCCCGCACGAGGACGCGATGCTCGCCGGCAACTGGCACCTCGCGCACTCGATGCTCTCGCCGTACCTGAACAACGGACTGCTGATGCCGGCCGACGTGTGCGACGCGGTGCAATGGTCCTACGACAACGG
>JBEGJV010000216.1:0-2879 GCA_041184385.1 Actinomycetota bacterium | reverse complement strand
CTTCAGTTCTCGAGCGCGGGCTTTCTTCGCGCCGATGTCGTGACGCTGCTTGCTCATGATTGCTGTGCCTTTCGTGGTCGGCGTTGGTAGGTGCGGCCGGCCCAGATGCCGACTTGGGGTTTGGCCTTCTCTGCGTATGCCCTGCACTCGGTTCTGATCAGGCAGGGGCGGCAGACCGTGAGAGCGAGGTGCGTGAGTTCGTCGGGGGCGATCTGTGCGGGCTCGAGGAGGAACCTCGGGTCGTCGGTGCATTCCGGTGTGGTGTCTTCGAGTACTCGGGCGAGTGCCCGGTAGAGGTCATCAGCGATGGTCATGCCGCAGCCTCCAGCCTGGCCTTGAGTACCGCGCCGGGGTTGCGTGCACCGACGATCGCCTCAGCCGTGCGGAGCTTGATCTCGAGGTAGCCGCGCCACGGGTCGCCGACGCCGAGACGGTAAGCGATCGGCAGGAGGTCAGCGACCGTCAGCGGCAGGTTCCGATCCTTGACGAGAGATGTCAGTGCCCGTTCGGCGTTGCCGTGGAACTTGTGCTGCCCGCTGCTGTCTTCAAGGTCTTCTATAGAGGAAGATCCGCCCTGTGGGGCAGATGTACATCCGCCCTGTGGGGCATACTGATCCGCCCTGTGGGGCAGATCGGTGATTACGGGGGAGTAGGCCCATCGGCGATCGTAGGGTCCGTCGAGATTGAGGCGGATTCGATCGAGAGCACCGGACGCGGTGAGGGTATCCACGGCGCGGCGGATGATCTTCTCGGAGCATCCCAGTTCCTCGGCGAGCTTCGGAATAGAGACCGACCACCAGCGTCTGCCGGCGTGCTCGACCCACATGCGCGACTCGGCCTGCGTGCGCCACCGGATCCGCTCGAAGACGAATGCTTCGACAAGTCCGCCGAGGTAAGCGACCAGCGGGAGCCGGACCTGCACGAAATCATCTGCCGTGACGAGCGCAGCGGGAACACCGAAACTCTTCTGAGGGTTGCTGTCTGGGCGCTCGTAGAATTGGGGTGGAGAATCTGCTTTGCTCTGGCCGTCCCGTTGGCACGCGGGGCGGCTTCTCTCTTGCTCAGGCATCACGCGGCTCCCAGATCGTCGCGGGGTTGCCGAGATCGGAGTGGCCAAGCATGGGCGCTTCGACGACGAGCCCGTCTCGGACGAGCTGCGCGCGAGCGGTTCGGATCCGCTGCGGAGTCACCTGCGGGAAGTACGGGTGAGGGACGCGGGCGTTGTACTCGCGGATGATCTCGTCATCCGTCCGGGGGCATTGGCGGAGTATCCGCAGCACGGCCGTCTTCACCCATCCGAGCACTTCCGGGTTCGCGATCAGATCAGCGGTGCTCGAGGTTCCGATGTCGAGTGCCATCGCGCGCTTCCGGGTGCTCATGCGGCACCTCGCAGGATCGCGGCGAGCTTGTCGCGCTGCTCGTCTGTGAGGGGCGGTGCCTCGGCGACGACGCGGCGGATGTGGTCTTCTAGGCGCGCGGCTTTGAGGTCGCGTCGCGCACTGACAAGGGCGGGGTCGTCGGGAGTGCGGGATCGAGAGAGTGATGCGACACGGGCGCGTTCAGCGGTCCATGACATGAGAAAGCCTCCACGGGGGCAGGGAGAAACTTCCTCTGCTGGGAGGCTGGAGCGCTAGCCGCTAGTAGCGATTAGCTGTTACGAACGATAGCACCGAGGGCTCTCAAGGTGATCGTAGATACGCCGGCGTGTTCCAACTTGTCAAACACTTCCGCGAGGGTCTGTTCACGCATCACGACGGTGAGACTGCACCTTGGGCACTCCATCCGCGAGCGCCTGTGGAAGCCTTCCGCGGCATCCCGATCGAACATCCCCGCCCGGTTGGTGGGACTCCCGTTCGATCGCTGCGATCGTCGTGGATTGTCGCCCGAGTCGTCGATCTGAGTCGGTGCCGTCGTCCACCTTCGGGGTGCACTCGCCAGCCGGGGATGTTGGTGACGTAGCGACGGACGCTGGCGATTCGCACTCCGGGCTTGTGCGACTGTTCGTCGCAGGTAACCAGTACGGCGAAGTCCATGATTCACCTGCCTTCCGTATGGTGCTGGGGTGCCGCCCAGTCTCCCAGGCGGCACCCGAGCCTGTCAGTCGCCTGCGCCCTCGAGGATGCGGTGGAGCAATCGGCCGGCGTCCTCCAGGTTGGCTGCATGCATGAACGCATCCGTCGGCTCATCGAACTTCTCAGTCCACGAGCGGATGTATGGATCGTCCGACCCTACCTTCAGCCCGTCGAAGGTGTACCGCGCGGGTTGCAGTATGTCGACGTCACCGAACTTCTTGCACCAATCGACCACGTACAGGTCGGGGTGGGTGTCCAGTATGTCCCCTCCGATGTAAGTGTCATCGAACTCGGCCCATTCCGGCTTGGTCTCCGCGATCCGTTCCACGATCTCTCGTGTGAACGGCGGCAAGAACGACCCGTCAGAAACCTCGACGGGCTCGTCGCCGGCTGCGCGGTAGACCGATTCTGGGAACCGGGCGGTAGCGTTGGTGGTGTTCATGATTGGTATGCCCTTTCGTGTTCTGCCCTCGTCGCGTTGCCGCGCGGCGGGGGCTCTTTCTTGCCCTCGGTTGAGGGAAGTCTCTAGGTGGCCCCGGACAGCCAGTCAATCCCGACGGTTTCGGGTCTGAATGTGCGGCTGCCGCGTCCAACCGGGTGCATCGTGACGCGCATGAGGGTCGAGATCGCCGCGCGCTTGCGCGACAGACTGAGCCCGTCCCACGCGGCAGCGACGTCAGCGCACCCGATCAGGTCGCCGAGGGCATCGACGCGGCCGGCGTCCGCCAGATCGTGCTCGACCTTTGCGAGCCGTTCCCGGATGCGCTCGGTCGCCGCTCGCAATTGCGAGGCGGTCAGATCGCCGTC
>JBEGJV010000215.1:0-4015 GCA_041184385.1 Actinomycetota bacterium | reverse complement strand
CCGAGACCCTCGCTCGAATCCGCACGGACGCGGAACTTGTAGGGGATGCCGGGCACCAACGGCGACACGTTGCACGTGAGCTTCGTCGTGTAGCAGGACAGTTCCTCGTTCGAGGAGTCCACGGTGTACCCGAGGACCGGGTGCATGCCGGCGCTTGCCGGCGCCGACCAGCTGAGGATTGCCGTGGTTCCTTTCACCCGCACCTTCATGTTCAGCGGTGCCGACGGCAAGAGTGACACCGTTGTTGTGGTGGCCGCGACCGTTGTGGTGGGCGCAGCCGTGGTTGTGGTGGTGGCATCAACCGCGTGTGCGGTTGCCGACGTGCCGGCCACGGCAGCAACTGCCGCGAGACCGACGACGGAACGGCGGAATGTGATGAGGGGTTTCTTCATGAGGTGGGTTTCTTCATGAGGTGCACGGTAAGTAGGCACCCCATGGGGTTGACAGGCACGGATGTCATCCGCAGCCGAACGAATGTCCTTCTGGCGCGCTCGGACGGACTTGAACTGTACGCCCTCGGTCACGCTCGATTGTTGCCCACCCCAACTCAGTGGGTGAAATACACCCGACGCAAGGGTCGAGCGACTGGTCTTACGTCAGCGAGTCAGGATCTCAACAGCCTTGTCCATTGCCTTGTTGGCAAACTTCTTGACTCCCACATTGAAGACGTTTCCTCCGATGGCCGACATCGCATTTCCTTTCCAGCCCTCCACGATGAGAGCGGTCTGATCAGGAGAGATCGGTCGGACTTCGAATACCGCTGCGGCGGCGTTGTCTTTCATGAAGGAACCCTTCACCTCGAACGCAACAGCACCGTCGTCTGTGTTGCCCCAGTTGGTCTTCCATCCCCAATCGGCCATTCGGAGCTTGGCAATCACTGCGTCAGCAGCTCCATTCACGACCAACCCATTGTCATTTCGCTCGACCTGGAACATCGGATCCTGCCTTTCAATAGCTGTGACATCGAACAAGTCGCACAATAGCCACATCGAACGGTCCGAATTGCGGGAGACAACCTGACAATCGGGACACAGTAAGGGAACAAGACCCTCGCAATGGGTTTCTTCATGAGGTGCACGGTAAGTAGGCACCCCATGGGGTTGACAGGCACGGATGTCATCCGCAGCCGAACGAATGTCCTTCTGGCGCGCTCGGAGGGACTTGAACCCCCAACCTTCTGATCCGTAGTCAGATGCTCTATCCATTAAGCTACGAGCGCAGTTTTGTAGGACTTGCGAGTGTACCTACAGGTCCCAAGGGCTCCACCCGCCTGACCTCTTGTACATCTCCAGAGCCGCTCTGGCATTGGTTTTCGCGTCCAGGAGCTGGCTTGCCTTCGTGACACCCATGTTCTTCAGCCACGACTTGTGGGCCCACCAGTTGATCTGGAAGAGACCCACGCAACAAGAGGTGTACGACGTGGCGACCAGCTTGCTCTCGCGTGTGGCAAGTGCCAGGGCCTTTGCCTCGAGTCGCTTCGGGAAGACCTCCCGGATGACAGCCGCGGCCTGCGACCGGGTGTAGCGAACGGGCGGCGCCGGCAGGTTCCGCAGTCCCGTCGCCTCGGTGGAGGGCTGGTTGTACGTCGTCCCCTTCGGCAGGCAGACGGTGTCTCCCACCAGGATCATGGTCTTGGTGGTCGCCTTGTTCTGGGCCAGCAATGCCTTCAGGGTCACTCCCGTCTTGTCGGCGATGCGGCTCCAGGAGTCGTTATCCACAGCCACGTACGGGCGGGCACATGAGGTCGCCAGAGCAGCCCCTTGCAGGGACGGAACTCCCGAGGACAGGAGTCCAACGGCAAGCAACGCCGTCAGCAGTCTGCGAGTGAATCGCATGGCGGAGAGGGTGGGATTTGAACCCACGGCCCGGTTTACCCGAGCAACGCCTTAGCAGGGCGCCCCATTCGGCCACTCTGGCACCTCTCCTGGGAGGCGGTCAGTGTACGCGGAAACACAAAGTTAACCCACGCGGGGCGGCTCCCGTTAGGGGCATGGCGAACTACTGTGTTTTCCGATTCACTCACCAATGCGGAGGGACGTATTTCATGAATCAGCGTAAGTACAAGAAGGGGCTTGCCGCACTGGCAGTCCTTGCGCTCGGGTTGGGCGTCACCGCATGCGGTGGCGACGACGCGAGCTCAGACACAACGGTCGCGTCGAGCGACAGCATGGCCTCCGGCGACGGCTTCGCGATGGCGAACTTCACGCCGTCCGAGGGCGCAACTGTCGTCGATTGCCGTCCGACCGACGGAAGCCCGCTCAAGGCAGCGTGGATCTACGTCGGACCGATCACCGACGGTGGTTGGACCCAGGCTCACCACGAGGGCTACAAGGCCGCGGTGGCAGAGTTCGGCGACAAGATCGTCGCCACCTACAAGGAGAACGTGCCGGAAGGCCCGGAAGTCGCTGCAACCATTGACCAGCTGGTCAAGGACGGCAACAACATCATCTTCGGTACGTCATTCGGATTCCAGGACGCCTTCTATGAGTCGGCAGCCAAGTACCCGAACGTCTGCTTCGAGATGGAGACCGGTTACAAGTTCCAGAACAACATGTCCGAGGCATACGGTGCCGGCGAAGACACTGACTACCTGGCGGGTATCGCGGCTGGTGCCGCATCGAAGTCCGGAAAGGTCGGCGCAGTCATGCCGTTCGCCATTCCTGAGGTCATCCGCGGTCTGAACGCGTTCACGCTCGGCGTGCGCAAGTCGAACCCCGACGCAACCGTCCAGGTCCAGTGGACGAGCACATGGTTCGACCCGGCAAAGGAGCGCCAGGCTGCAGAGTCGCTGCTCTCCGCTGGTGTCGACACGCTGTGGTCCGCACAGGACTCGCCGGCCGCCGGTGAAGCTGCTCAGGAAAAGGGCGCATTCTGGGTCGGTTACGACTCCGACCAGAGCGAAAACTTCCCCGACATCTGGCTGACCGCAACCACGTACCACTGGGCCGTCTACGAAGTCCCGCGCATCCAGGCCGCACTTGACGGCAAGTGGATTGCTGGTGACTACTACGGCGGTCTCGACGACGGCTTCGTGAAGCTCGCGACGTTCGGCAAGAACGTCTCGGCCGAGACCCAGGCAGTGATTGCCGACGAACTCGAGAAGCTGAAGGCCAACAAGGGCGCGATGTTCACCGGTCCGATCAACAAGCAGGACGGCACCGTCGCCATCGAGGCAGGCAAGCAGGCCACCTACGGCGAGAAGATGTCGATGGACTACCTCATCGAGGGCGTCGTCGGCGATCTGCCGAAGAGCTGATCAACCGATCCTCGAAAGGGGGGCAGGCTTTCGGGCCTGCCCCCCTTTTCCATTACGGTCACAGGGCGAAAGGACGCGTGGAACATGACTGAGGCAGGGGCGGGCATTGCCGTCAGGATGACGGGGATCGTGAAGCGGTTCCCCGGCATCGTGGCGAATGACGGAGTCGAATTCGAAGCCCGCGTCGGCGAGGTCCACGCTCTCCTCGGCGAGAACGGTGCCGGCAAGTCGACACTCTCCAACATCCTCACCGGCCTCTACAGGCCCGACGAGGGACACATCCACCTGCAGGGCGTGGAGACGCACTTCGCATCGCCCCGCGCCGCCCTGGATGCGGGGATCGGAATGGTCCACCAGCACTTCCGTCTCGTGTCATCGTTCTCAGTTGCCGAGAACATCGTGCTGGGCGACACCACCACCTCGTTCATGGTCGACGCAAGATCGATCGAGGCGAAGGTGGAGGAACTGTCGAACCGCTACGGCCTCGCGGTTGACCCTCGTGCGAAGGTGTGGCAGCTCTCCGTCGGCGAACAACAGCGCGTGGAGATTCTGAAGGTGCTCTACCGCGGCGCGAAGGTGCTCATCCTCGACGAACCCACTGCCGTTCTCACCCCGCAGGAAGCGGATGTTCTCTTCTCCACGCTGCGCGCGATGGTTGCCGAGGGACGCACCGTCATCTTCATCTCGCACAAGCTGGACGAGGTGATGGCGGTGTCCGACCGCGTCACCGTGCTGCGCGGCGGCAAGACGGTCGGCACG
>JBEGJV010000214.1:2211-4306 GCA_041184385.1 Actinomycetota bacterium | reverse complement strand
CGCTAGGAGACATCATGGCACTTACTAAGGTAACCCCGTTCGTGGGCACCGATAACGCGGGCCGCGCACTGGAAGATGCCCACCGCAAGATGCCGACATGAGCGAAGGGGGAGAACAGTGACGCCCGAGGAGGTAGCCGACGCAGCGCTCGAAGCCTACGCAGAGAACCTATACCCCGAGGAGGAACGTGCCTTCCGGCGCAACATCGACGCCGGCAACTGGCGCAGTCTCATCATCGACGCCATCGAGGCCGACCGCGCGCAGCGCACCGAGTACGCAACCGCCCAGCATTGGGAAGTCTCGCGCACATCCGACGAGGCGGGCGAATAGGTCTACCTCCAGATCCATCGCGACGACCCGGACGACGAGGGCCTGCCGCCTGTCGTCAACGTATCGCTGTCGGAGTACGAGGCTCACGATTTGGCCGAAAGGCTTGCCCTCACCCGATGACACCACACCTTCGCCCCTGAGGGCGAGCCCGGCCGGTTCCGCGACCTGTGGAACGAGAACATGCCGCGCGTTTCTGGTCGCATGTACTTCGCGATCCCCGGCGAGCAGCCGCTGCACGTCACCGACGAGCAGGCCCACCACATCATGACCTACCTGTCAGAGGAGAACCGATGAACACCGCAACATCATCGAGCGACCGCTACGCCGAGGCGCGCGCGGCGCTGGCCCAGTTCGAGGCCTACATGGACGGCTTCGACGCCGACGAGTTCGGCCCCGAGGTTCACCGTTTGGCCGAAGCTCTCCGTGCCGTGATCGAACCTGCCGCCGTCGAGGTCGTCAAGTGATGTTCTCTTCCAAGACACCGCGCGACCTGAACCACGATCCGTACCCCAACGTTTGGGATGGACACACTCCGTTCAATCAGATGCGAGCGGATCACGACAAGTTCCGCAAGGGGGCACCGGTCGGAGTCATTGGGAGCATGACCTACCTACACCGCCCCCGCCCCGAGTTCGATCACGTTCAGCACAACCCGCCGAACCCGATCCTTGTGGCGTTCCGCACGGAAGTCCGCCTGCAACGAGAGGCCGACTGGCTACCCATGCATGCCGTCGCGGAAACAACCCTCGAACGGCAGGACGGGTTTGAGGATGCCACCGGTGCCCAATGCGCCCACGCTCGCCGCGTCCTCACCCGCCTCGCACGCCTATCTGAATGGGCAGAGCTCGAAGCCGCCGAGGCCGCCGACGACTACCGCTACCTTCCCATCCACCGCACCGAGGCGGGCTACCCCAACTGCTCGACCTGCGACGGCGGCGGATGCCTCGACTGCACCGATCCAGCCAACTGACAAGGAGAACACCATGACCAACATCGTCGAGACGTACATCACCTTCGGCGTCCAGTACAAAGAGAACCCAGACCCCCGCTACCTCGACGAGGCACACCCTCGCGGGATGTACGGAACCGGGTACGCCGTCATCGAGGCGCCCAGCCGAGATGTGGCGCGCGACATCGCCTTCGCGATCTTCGGACAGCAGTGGGCCTTCGACTACGACACGCCGCCCAACGAGGAGCACGCCCCTGCGGGCGAGATCCTCCGCATCGCGTGGCTCGATCGTGACGCCCTGAGCCAGGCGCGCGGCGCAATCGAGGAGGCCGAGGCGTCAGAGCATTCGGACGGCTTCGATGACGTGTTCGACGCGCGTGACGCACTCGCCGACGTCGTGCGCAGCATCATCAAGGGAGCGCGCCAGTGAGCGACATCGCGCGAACGCTGTCGGTCGAAACCCACACTCTGCCGCCGAGTACCATCTTGGGATTCCGCGCCGGGTGGATCAGCGGCGACGGCAACGGCGTGTCATTCGAGCTCGACTCCACGGCCGGATTCGGCGGCAGCACCCTATCGCTGACCGTGAAGTTCGAGGATGGCGCGAGGGTGACCGAAACCATCGACATGCGCGAGGTCATGCCGGCGTGGGTCGATGCGATCGTCGCTGAACACAGGGAGGAGAAGCCATGAAGATCGAAGTCATCGTGCGGGGGGTCACTCCCGTCCCGGCGCGCCGCAGTGCGCACAACTGCCAGCAGGGAGAGTGGCAGGCGGACACGTACTTCCGCCACCCCCTGGTCGACGAGGAGACGC
>JBEGJV010000214.1:0-2199 GCA_041184385.1 Actinomycetota bacterium | reverse complement strand
ATCCTGGACGGATGGTCGGAATGGGCGGGGACCGCGCGCAACTACAGGTTCATCCACCCGAGCGGTGCCGACGACCACGTCGTCATCGCCCACCCGATCACGGACGGCGACGGGCAGCGCAAGATCACGCTGCATGACGTCATCGCCGATGACACCACGGGCCTATACCCGCTGGACGTCATCGCCGGTCTACTCCCCGCCGGTCACGTCCGCTGGGGGTGGCTCCTCGACGAGGAAAGTGACGAGGACTGGTCGCCGGATCAGGCGGCAGCCGACGCCTTCGACGTCGACGAGCACTCGGGGCGGCTGTAATGAGCGGCGAACTGGCGGCAGCAGAGATCCTTCCCCTCGAGGTGGAGCCGGACATTCCGTTCTCCCTCGAGGTGGAGGGCGAGATTGACACAGCCGTATCCCCGGAGGACTGGGCGCCTGGTGCCCACCCTCACAGGACTGGACGGCCATCTGGCGCCCCGGTCCCGATGGCCCATGGTTCTGCAGGAACTGTGGAGCCACCGACCACCAGCCACAGGATCATGAGGGAGACGGAGCATGACTGAGCGACAGACGATCAAGGTCGCGATCGACGCCGGCGAGCTGGCGGCCGAGGGGATGAGTCAGGAGTGGAGTACGATGCGCCGGGACATCGACCGTCACGGCGCGCTGCACGTCGGCGACGGCTTCGGCGTGATCGGCCTGCGAATCAACGGCAACCTGGCGCTGACCCTGCACCTCCACGAGGACCAGAAGGGCCAGGTCGTTCTCGACATCATCGACCCGGGGCGCCCGAACAGCTACAACCAGATCCAGCTCGAAGACCGGGGCATGGTTCCGCCACGCACGAAGAAGCCTCGTGTCCGGTAGGCCCAAAGGATCCAAGAACGTCCCATGGGGGGCGATCGTGGCTCGCCTACGCAAACAGCCTGACCGTTGGGTGCTGGTGCCAGAGATGGCGATGGTTCCGGCCCGCACACTGACGGTGATCCGTAAACGCGAGCGCCGTCAGCTTCGCCTTGACGATGGGGTGATCCGGGCCAGGGTGCGAGCCACCGCCGTCTTGGAAGGCCAGACCCTCTGTACCCTGTGGCTGAAGTTCGAACCGAAGGAGATCAGGTCATGACGATGACGAAGAAGCAGTTCCGGGTGGGCCGCAAGGAACTGCAGCTGCTCAAGGAGAGCGCTGCCGCGGGGTACGGAGCTTCCGTGTCAGCCCTGGTGCGCGCCTGGATCGAGGACATCGCCGAGTCGGGCTCCGGGATGGGCGAGGCCCCCGTCGCATCCGAGTCGACGAAGCTGCAGGTGTTCGTCGACTCGGAGGTTCTCGCCAAGGCGGAGGCGGCATGCCTGGCCGAGGGTAGGTCACTGAAGCAGATCATCGACCAGCGCATCGCCGACCTCAAGCCCGACACCACCGGAAACTGAACCGCCCCCACCACCGGGTCTAGCCTCTGGTGGTGGGGGCGGCTACGCTGAGCTGCACGACCAATGCCTCGTCGTCATTATGTTCGACGCCGGGGCATCTTAGCAACCCCAGGAGAGTGAACAGATGATAAGAGACGACGCAAACCATGCCGCACGCAGGCCAGCCGTCGCCCCGCAAACACGCTGATGGGGGTGGCATATGAGCGCTTCATCGAGGCGCTAGGAGCGAATGGGTTCCGCTTCCAAGCAAACGGCACCTATCGTGGCCGGGCCCAATGCCCCGCCCACAACGGCTCCGACATGAACCTTTCGGTTGCCGACGGCGACCAGGGCGTGCTGGTGAAGTGCCACAGCTACGACTGCCCCAGCGAAGACATTGCAAAAGCCCTCGGCCTCACCCTCGAGGACCTTTTCGATCAAGATGGCCGTGCCGTCTACGACTACGGCAACGGCCACCGTGTCACCCGACGACGCACCCGGGACGGGAAGAAGATCTACCAGGATCAGAAGCCTGTCGTCACCACGCTGTATCGTCACCCCCGCTCCGCCCCGATTGAGACAAGCGATGTGGTTGTGCTTGTCGAGGGCGAGAAGTGTGTGGACGCAGCACTGCACCTGGGTGAGTCGTGTGTCACCACCTGGCCGGGTGGGGCCGCTGGTGTGGCACAGGTGGACATCACGCCGCTAGCCGGCAAGACGATCAGGATCATCGCCGACAACGACGAGGCCGGAAAGCGTGCCGCCGTGAGGCTCAGCGCCCGCCTGGCGGGCTTAGCGACC
>JBEGJV010000213.1:0-3138 GCA_041184385.1 Actinomycetota bacterium | reverse complement strand
CCGCCGGCGCCGTGGTGGACGTGCAGTCGCTGGTGGAGGGCGTGCTCGATTCCCCGCTCGAGGGGTGAGCGACGCTCACTTCTTCAGTTTGGATTCTTCCCACTGGAGGTCGTGGCGCACCATCATCTTCACGAGCGTGGGGAAGTCGACCTCGCGCACCCATCCCAGCTTGTCCTGGGCCTTCTTGGGGTCGCCGATGAGCAGGTCCACCTCGGCTGGCCGGAAGAACTTCGGGTCCTGGCGCACGTACTTGTGCCAGTCATCGAGGCCCGCCTCCGCGAATGCGAGAGTGAGGAACTCCTCGATCGAGTGCATCTCGCCGGTGGCGACCACGTAGTCATCGGGCTGGTCCTGCTGCAGCATCAGCCACATGGCACGCACGTAGTCACCCGCGTAGCCCCAGTCGCGCTTGGCGTCCAGGTTCCCCATCACCAGTTCGTCCTGCAGGCCGAGCTTGATGCGGGCAGCCGTGTTCGAGATCTTGCGGGTGACGAACTCGAGCCCGCGGCGCGGACCCTCGTGGTTGAAGAGGATGCCGGAGCAGGCGAAGATGTCGTAGCTCTCGCGGTAGTTCACCGTGATGTCATGACCGAAGACCTTCGCGCAGCCGTAGGGCGACCGCGGGTGGAACGGGGTCAGCTCGGTCTGGGGCACCTCGCGCACCTTGCCGAACATCTCCGACGACGATGCCTGGTAGAAGCGGATCTTGTTGTTCTGCGTGCCGCCGACCATGCGCACGGCCTCGAGCATTCTCATCACCCCGAGACCGGTGATGTTCGAGGTCAGTTCGGTCTGTCCGAACGACATCGGAACGAACGAGATGGCCCCGAGGTTGTACACCTCGTCGGGCTTTGAGTACTCAAGCGCGGCAACCAGGCTCGATAAATCGGCCAGGTCACCGGGGACCAATTCGACGTACGGGAACTCGTCGCGGATCTGGTGTCATGCCGAACACCTGGTAGCCCTTCGAGTGAAGGAACTCTGCGAGGTGTTGGCCGTCCTGACCTGTGATACCGGTGATGAAAGCGCGGGGCATCTGGAGTCCTTGTTCGTGCAGATGAGACTCATGGACGGTACCACCGCATTCACAGATAGTGGCGGGAATCGCCCGCGGAGTACGCGCCGCATGAGTCCACCCGTACGCTGTGAACATGATTTCGGTCCTTGCAGGCGGAGTGGGTGCAGCTCGCTACCTGCGCGGACTTGCCCAGGTCGTGCCGCACCAAGAGATCACTGCGATCGTGAACACGGGTGACGACACGGTCATGCACGGACTGTCGATAAGCCCCGACATCGACACCGTCACGTACACGCTCTCCGACGCCATCGACCCCGAGCGCGGATGGGGCCTGCGCGACGAGACATGGCGCGCGATGGATTCACTCGACAGGTTCGCGGGCGTGCGGCCCGCCGGTTCGCACGCCGGTGAACGTTGGTTCAACCTCGGCGACAACGACCTGGCGACGCACTTCTACCGCACCTCGCGACTCGCCGAGGGCGCAACTCTCGCGGAGGTGACCGATGAGATCCGTCGCGCGTTCGGCCTGGCGATGCGCATCGTCCCGATGACGAATGACCCCGTCTCCACGATGGTCCACCTAGCTGCCGACGACTCGGTGGTGAGCTTCCAGGAGTACTTCGTCAAGCTCCGCCACGGCGTCGCCGTCAAGCGCATCGAACTGCGCGGTGTCGCCACCGCAAGGTTCATCGACCCGTCTCTCGTCTCGGACGCCGACAAGGTCGTCATCGCGCCGTCGAACCCAATCGTCTCCATCGGCCCCATCCGGGCAATCGATGGGGTCGATTCCCTGCTGGCCGCCCGGCGCGACTCGGTGGTGGGCATCTCCCCCATCGTCGCGGGGGCTGCGCTGAAGGGCCCGGCCGACAGGATGCTGGAGGAGCTGGGATTCGAATCGACCGTCGTGGGTGTGGCCAGGTTGTACGCGCCCGTGTGCGGGACACTTGTGATCGACGAACAGGACGCGCATCTGCGTGCAGACGTGGAGGCGTGCGGTGTCCGGTGCGTCGTCACGGACACGATCATGTCGAAGCCGGGTGTGGGTGCTTCGCTCGCCCGTGCAACGATTGACGCAATCTCAAGGGGAGGCAACTGACATGGCGCGCATGACTGCATGGGGTGTCGAGGGAATCGGTGAGATCGTCCCGGGCGACCAACTGGGGGACATCATCGTTGAAGCATGCTCGGCCGAGCCGAACGGTCCCCTGCTCGACAACGACGTCCTCATCGTCACGCAGAAGATCGTCTCCAAGGCCGAGGGTCGCCTGGTCCCCATCGACGCGGACGACCCGTTGTCCCACAAGGTCCTCGTCGAGCAGGAGTCACGCCGTGTCGTGCGCCGCCGCGGTGACCTCATCATCACGGAGACGAAGCACGGATTCATCTGCGCGAACAGCGGCATCGACCTGTCGAATGTGGAACGCGGGTATGCGGCACTGCTGCCACTCGACAGCGACCGTTCGGCCCGCCGCATCCGCGACATCGTGCGGGCGAGGCTCGGAGTCACGGTCGGCGTCATCGTGAGCGACACGTTCGGTCGCCCGTGGCGAAAGGGTCTCACCGATGTCGCGATCGGTGTCGCGGGAGTGGCGGGAGTCGTCGACCTGCGTGGAACCGAGGACGCACTCGGACGCGTCATGCAGGTGACCGAAGTGGCCGTTGCCGACGAGCTCGCCTCCATGGGAGAACTCGTGATGGGCAAGTCGAACGGTGTCCCCGTGTCGGTCATCCGCGGGGGTGACCCGACATGGTTCCGTGATTCGTCGATCGACGAATTGATCCGGCCGGCGGCCGAGGACCTGTTCCGCTAGGACTCGCGGAGTCCCGCCAGACCGTCCTTCAGCGACGTGTAGGGCGACCAACCCAGCTGGATGCGCGCCCGCACGGGCGAGAGGGCCAGGCGCGCGATGTCATGCGGCCTCGACGAGGCAGTCCGGGGCGTCAGCGCGGACGCGCCCGCCATCAAGGACCAGAGTTCCTTGATGGAGGTCGACACACCGGACCCGATGTTGACGACGAGGCCGCCGGCCCGGTCGAGCGTGCGCACGCACGCGTCGACGACGTCGTCCACGTGGACGAAGTCGCGGGTCTGCTTTCCCGTACCGTGGATCACGGGTGCC
>JBEGJV010000212.1:0-2986 GCA_041184385.1 Actinomycetota bacterium | reverse complement strand
AGTGTTGCGCGCTGGCTCGAGCGGGTCAGTTACCGACGGAGCGACGCGGTCGTCGTCCTCTCCGATGACCTGCGTGACAACGTGGCGGCAAAGATCGGTTCGCGGCACGTGTCGAAGGTCGTGGTGATCCCGAACTTCGTCGACTCGGAGTTCATCACGCCGTTGCCCCGCGACACTTCGTACCGCACCGAGCTGGGCATCGGCGACGAGCCGGTGGTCATGTACGCAGGCAATGTTGGCTTCTCGCAGTCGCTCGACCTCGTCGTCGAGGCGGCCCGGAGGATCCCCGAGGCGACATTCGTGATCAACGGGGATGGGAGCGGTCGCGAGCATTTCGAGCAGTCGGCCGCCGGCATCCCGAACATCAGGTTCAACGGGTACCAACCGAAGTCGCGGGTGCCCGAGGTGCTGGCCACGGGGGACATCCACGTCGTGCCGTTGCGCAAGGGACTCGGTGCCGTCAGCGTCCCGTCGAAGACGTACAGCATCCTCGCCGCCGGCCGGCCCGTCGTTGCCGCGATCGACCCCGGCACGGAAGTGCCGCGCATGCTCTCGGCGAGTGGTGCGGGCGTCTCCGTGCCGCCCGACGACATCGAACCGTTCGTCGATGCACTGCGGAAACTCGTGAACGATCCGCGGGAACGCGACCGAATGGGCAGAAATGCCCGCGAATGGGTGGTTTCGCACGTGTCGCCGGCCGCGGTTGCCGAGGCCTACCTCTCTCTCGTTGATTCGGGGCGGTAGCCTTTCCCACTCGTGGCTAGTGGTTCATCAGCAAAAAAGGTCGCCCGTCTCGCGTCGAAGGGCAAGGGCAAGAAGGTGCGCTTCCAGGGCGGCACCGTGTTCCCCATGACGATGGCCATTGTCATCCTGCTCGGTCTCGGACTCGTCGTCTACGCGCGCCAGTCGGCGCCCAGTGCGAACACCCCGCCCACTGTCAATGACCACTGGCACGTCTCCTACGGTTTCTACGCCTGTGACCAGCAGCTGAAGGACCTCGCGGGCACCAAGGAAGACCCGGTTGACCCGTTGTTCGTGAAGTACGGCATCCACAGCCACAACGACGGGGTGATCCACTGGCACCCGCAGGCGCTCGCCACGGGCCGCCGCGCGAAGCTGGGGCTCTTCCTCGAGACCTACGGCGTGAAGGTGAACACCGACGGCATCACGTTCGGCGGCGACCAGAACGACGGCAAGGACTACCTGGTGAAGTCCGCCAAGTGCAAGGACAAGTCGGGCAAGGAGGTCGAGGCGCAGGTCTCGGTCACCGTGTGGGAGCAGTACGACCAGCCCGACGCAAAGAAGAAGTACATCACGGACTTCGACAACATCCGCATCGACAAGGACGGCATGGCGATCATGGTCGCGTTCACGGCGCCGGGCACCGACATCCCGATGCCCGCCTCCGCATCGAACCTGCCCGAACTCGGCGCGGCGGACTCCGGCGGAGCCACCACCACGACCGTGGCAGGTGCCACCTCCTCCACCGTGAAGGGCGCAACCTCCACCACTGTCGCGGCCACCACGACCACGGCGGGCTGATGCAGGCGGTCATCCTCGTCGGGGGCTTCGGCACCCGTCTCCGGCCGCTCACTTTCACCACGCCCAAACCGTTGCTGCCCATCGCGAACGTGCGCCAACTGGAGCACCTCATCGCGTCGCTCGGTGCTGCAGGTGTCACCCGCGCTGTCCTCGCCCTCGGCTTCAAGCCCGAACCCTTCTTCCAGGCATTCCCCGACGGCGTGTGCGCCGGCGTGCAACTGCACTACGCCGTCGAACCCGAACCGCTCGACACCGCGGGGGCCATCGGTTTCGCGGCACGTGATGCCGGCATCGACGACACCTTCATCGTGATGAACGGCGACATTCTCTCCGACCTCGATCTCAACTCGCTCGTTGCGTTCCACCGCGCCCGCGGTGCGGAGGGAACCCTCCATCTCACGCCGGTCGAGGATCCGTCACAGTACGGGGTCGTCGAGACCGACGGGGACGGTTGGGTGAAACGGTTCGTCGAGAAGCCGGCGCCGGGGGAGACCGACAGCCGTGTCGTCAACGCCGGCACGTACGTGCTCGAGCCGTCGGTGCTCGACCGCATGCCGCACCTGCAGGAAGCTCTCGATCGAGAGGGTCGTGTTCCCGGCGATGGTGGCCGAGGGATGTCTTGCCGCCATGGCCACTGATGACTACTGGATCGACACGGGCAGGCCCGACACGTACCTGCAGGCGAACCTCGATCTGGTCGACGGCACGCGGTCGCGCATCCTGTCGTCGGTGGGCACGAACGCGAAGATCTCGGCAAGCGCATCGATCACCCACAGCGTGATCGGCGACAACGCGACTGTCGATGACGGGTGCGTCATCACGGATTCGGTCGTGCTGCCGGGTGCCCATGTCGCGGCGTCCGTCCGGCTGGAGCGGTCCCTGGTCATGGGAACGGTCGGTGTCGGTGCGTCCCTGACCGATTGCGTGGTGGGTGTCGACGGCGTCGTCCAGCCGAAGGCCGAGCTTGTCGGTGCTCGGGTGCCCGACCCTGCCACGATGGGGTGATGCGCAACTCACGGATCATGGTCTGCGGCGGGGCCGGCTTCATCGGCTCGCACCTCGTCGACCGGTTGATCGAGGACGGTCACGAGGTGGACGTTGTCGACAATCTCGACACCGGTTCGCTCGCGAACCTCGCGGGCGCGCGCGCCGCGACAGGAAGGTTCAAGTTCCAGAACGTGGCCGTGGACTCGCCGGAGTTCGCCGAACTCGTCTCTCTCCGCCGCCCCGAGATCATCTTCAACCTTGTTTCGTTGTCCCCGGCGAAGTCCCACCTGAGCGGCGGGTTGTCGTCGGTGAAGATCGCGACGACCATTCTCGAGGCTTCGCGACTGGCCGCGGTCACCAAGGTGATCAGCGTGCTGCCAAGTTCGTTGCTGTACGGCGAGGTCGCGGCAAAGGACGTCCCCATCAAGGAGGGCCACTTCAACGAACCCCGCACGGC
>JBEGJV010000211.1:0-2632 GCA_041184385.1 Actinomycetota bacterium | reverse complement strand
GACTGCGGCGCCGTTAGCACCATCGGCCCACACGCCCCCCAGGTTCTCGGGTGACCACTCGCCCATGCGCGGGAGGTCGGTCACCATGGCCCACACCTTCTCGGCTGGCGCATTGACCTCGATTGAGACGGAGACTGGCGGCTTTGTGCTCATCCCGCAAGTCTCACACAGCCCGCAAGGCCATCCGACAGGAAGTGCCGAACCAGTACCTCTTGCGGCGGCGGGTGAATATCGGCCGGGCGCGACCATGCGATGTGCAACGCCGATCCGGCAACGAAGATCGAAGCCGGCGTCGTGATCGGCTCACACGTAGATGGCGCCGCCTCACAAACGCTGGAGACACTCCTCCGATAGACCTCGCCGATTCGGCGCGCAGGTCGTTGGATTCTATGACTTGCAATTTGCAAGTCATAGTCATTACGGTGACCACATGGGGTGATGACATCCCGAGGAGAGCAGAGGTCCAGCCATGAACTTTCGACCACCTGACGGGCAAGACGGTCCTCCTTCGAGTGCCTCGGTCGCCGAAGACGAGCGGCGCGCACGCGTGATTCTCGCCGTCGCCGGGCTCGCCGCGCTTGCGACCTACCTCGACACGACCCTCCTGTTCGTGGCCTTTCCCGACATCAAGGCCACCTTCGGCGACTCGCCGGCTTCGACTCTGTCATGGGTGCTGAACGCGTACACCATCGCGTTCGCCGCAGTGCTCGTTCCGGCCGGGAAGGTCGCCGATCGTGTCGGTCACCGTCGCTCCTTCCTCGTCGGATCGGCCACCTTCACGATCGCGTCAATGGTCTGCGGACTCGCACCGAACGTCCAACTACTGATTGTTGCCCGCATCGCGCAAGGCATTGGCGCTGCGATTCTCATCCCCTCTTCGCTGGCACTGGTCATGGCCGCCTTCCCCCGCGAGCGACTCCCACAGACAATCGCGATCTGGGGCGCGATCGGGGCGTCGTCTTCGGCACTCGGGCCGTCGCTCGGCGGCCTGATCGTGGACACCTTCGGGTGGAGATGGGCCTTCTTCATCAACCTGCCCGTCGGCATCGTCACGGTCATCGGTGGCATCCGGGTCCTTCGGGAGTCCAGGAACACTTCGGTTCGCCTGCCGTCCCCCGTCGGTGTCGTTCTGATCGCGTCGGCGGCCGGGGCACTGTCGTACGGCGTCGTCGGCAGCAGTGCGGTCGGGTGGACGAGCACACGGACCATCGTCCTCCTCATCTCCGGGCTTGCCTTGCTCGCTCTGTTCGTCGCCCACCAACGTCGCTCCGGCGCACCGACGCTCGATCTCGAGCTCTTCGCCCTGAGAGACTTCCGGTGGGGCAACTTCGCGATGTTCAGTTTCTCGCTGTCATTCATTGCGATGAACTTCGGGCTCATTCTCTTTCTCGTCGAGGCATGGGGATGGTCCGTGCTCAAGGCCGGCTTCGGAGTCGCCCCGGGCGCAGCAACAGCTGCGCTGCTCGCACCACGGTTCGGCGCGCTCGCAGGAAAGATCGGTCAGCGGCCTCTCATTGCGACGGGTGGACTGCTCTTCGCCACAAGTGGCTTGTACCGTCTGGCCTTCCTCGGTGCCGAAGTCAACTACGTTGTCGACTTCGCGATTCCGCTTGCCTTCTCCGCCGTCGCGGTTGCGTTGATCTTCCCGCAGGCCACCAGCGCCGCCGCGCAGGCCCTCCCTGCCGACCGAATCGGGGTGGGGGGCGCGACCACACAGGCAATTCGCCAGTTCGGCGGATCCATGGGCGTCGCCATCACCATCGCCTTTCTGAGCAAGGACACGCTTCGCAACGATCCCGTGGCAGGTTTCAATCACATCTGGATCGTCGTTGTTGCCGGGGGCGTCATCACGACACTCTTCTCGCTCCTGCTCCGGAGGAAGGCTCGATGACCAAGCCGGACCCCGAGTCAATGACCGGCCTCGAGCTGTTGCGCCACGGATTGGATGAGGACCGACCGTCAGTGCGACGACTCATCGGCATGCGATTCGACGAGCTCGAGTTCGGGCGCGTGGTGATGTCGGTGGAGGCCGGCGCTGAGATGGCCAACCCCCTCGGCACGGTGCACGGCGGAATCACCGCCACCCTGCTGGATTCGGTGATGGGAGGGGCCGTCCACACCACGCTCCCGGCAGGGATGAGTTACACGACGCTCTCGATCACGGTGAACTACACGCGAGGTGCGCAGACCGACGGGCGACGAATCATCGGCACGGGCACTGTCGTCCATGCCGGGCGACGCACCGCGACTGCCGAAGGCCGCGTCGTTGACGAGAATGGCAAACTCATCGCACATGGCACCACCACCTGCCTCATTCTCGGTGGATAGGTCACCTTGCCCGGCGTGCCCGTCACCGACCGGAGCATTCCGTGACTGAACCTGCGAACATCCCCAAACTGGTGGCACTGGACGTCGACGGCACACTCCTCGATGCGACCCACAGGGTGTCGGACCGTACGGCCCGTGCCATAGCGGAGGTTCGGCGGCGCAACATCGTGGTCGCCATCGCAACAGGTCGACCGGTCGAGGTGATCGGTGCTCCTGCCGAGCATGCCGACTGGCTGATCGGGAGCAACGGGGCCACAGTTCTCCATGCCGAGTCACGACGGGTGATCGTCGACAGAGACATCTC
>JBEGJV010000210.1:0-4279 GCA_041184385.1 Actinomycetota bacterium | reverse complement strand
CCGCGGTGATCACGCGCCACCATTCGCCCTGCTGCAGGTAGTAGCGGTCGATGCCGAGGTCGGTCTGGCGCAGCGACGCCCCGCCGCCGTCTTCATCTGGACCGGGATGGGCGGGGCGAGCGCACTCGGCGGCGGCGGGGCGTCGCTGCGCCAGACCGACCTCGGCATCGCCCGCTACTACCTGCAGCAGGGCGAATGGTGGCGCGTGATCACCGCGGGATTCCTGCACTTCGGCATCCTCCACGTGGCGATGAACATGCTCCTGCTGTTCCAGCTCGGCAACCTGCTCGAACCCGTGGCCGGCCGCGGCAGGTTCGCGCTCCTTTATTTCGCTTCGCTCGTCGGCGGGTCGTGCGGCGCACTGCTTCTCTCCCCGGATGCCCTCACGGGTGGCGCTTCGGGTGCGGTGTTCGGCCTGATGGGTGCAGCCGCCGTTGCATTGATGCACCGCGGGGTGAACCCGATGAGCACGGGCATCGGTTCGACGTTGGTTGTCAACCTTCTCATCACGTTCGCCATCCCCGGCATCTCCGTTGGCGGTCACCTTGGCGGGGTCATCGTCGGTGCGGGTGTCGGGTACGTGATGTTCGACCCGGCAGTGAACCGACACTCTCGTTGGCTCACGTGGGCCGCACCCGTTGCCGCCATGGCCGCCTGCGTGGCCGCCATGTACGCCGCCGTCTAGAAGCTGGTGCTTCTCCGTTGGTGCGGTGCGAGCCGCAGGCCCGACTCCCGCAGTTTCACCACGATCAACCTGCTGGGAACCTCGATCGCGCCGTGGAACACCGCGCGCTCGCGCACGTGCTCGGGCAGGTCGTAGTGGTCTCCCTGGAACCCGCGCCTCGGCACCTCCAGCACCTCGGCGAACGAGTGCAACTCGTCGAGTGAATGGTCGCTGATCATGTGGCACCACAGCCAGTCACGGAACTGCCAGCGGCACTGGTCCACGTAGATCATCGGGTGCGAAGTGTAGGACGGATGCACGGCATGGTTGAATTGCCGGCGTGACCGCAGTGAAGACGATGCCCGCCCAGGTTCAGCCCGACACCGACCTGACGCCCGAAACAGGAGAGCCGATCGTGGCGCACATCGTGAAGACCGAACCGGGAGAGAACGCGGCGGCGAAGGTGCTCGAGGCCCGCATCAACGGCACACCGATCGAGGCCCTGTGCGGTCATGTGTGGGTGCCGTCGCGCGACCCGAAGCAGGTGCCCATGTGCGGCAAGTGCAAGGAGATCTACGAGACCTACCGCATGTTCAACGAGGGTCTGAACGAAACCCCGAACGAATGACACGGCGGATCCGTCCTGCCGTGCGCGGTCTCGTCATCGACGGGAACGACCACGTGCTGATGGTGCGGCTGGTCTATCCGCATGGCGCGTTCTGGGTGCTGCCCGGCGGCGGCATCGAGGAGGGCGAGGACGTCCTCGATGCATTGCGTCGCGAGCTGCGCGAGGAGACAGGACTCGACGAACCGATGATCGGCGGCCACGTCTGGAACCGCCTGCACGAGTTCCGCCTCGTCGACACGGCCGGCGTCGAGTGGCACGGCCAGCGCGAGTCGGTCTTCCTGGTGCGCACGGAACGTTTCGACATCACACCGTCGATGAGCACGGAGGAACTGCACGCCGAGAACCTGCACGAGCACCGTTGGTGGTCGCTCGACGAGCTCGCCAGGTACTCGGGTGACGACGTCTTCGCGCCGCGCGACATCCACGTGCACGTGCGGGCTGTGGTGGAGAACGGCGTCCCGGCGGTGCCGTTCGAGATCCACCAGGTGAACTAGCGGAAGTCGCGGCTCGGCACCGTTGCCGGCGCGAACAACGGCGACAGCGACTCGGCCACCACGTTCGCCACGCCGTCGGCACACTCCACACGGCCGCGCACCAGCAACGCGGCTGCGTCACGCGCGACGGCACGGTGCCTGGCCCAGCACCCCTTCGAGCACACCACGTTGATGAGACCCGTCTCGTCCTCGAGGCTGATGAACGTGGCACCGCGCGCCGTCATGGGCCGTTGACGGTGCGTGACGACACCGGCCACCAGCACGCGGTCACGGTGCGGAACGGCGGTGAGTTGTTCCGCAGTCAGTACACCCTTTGCATCCAGTTGTTCGCGCAGGAACACCGTGGGGTGACCGTCCGGGGAGATGCCGGTGGCCCACAGATCCGCGATCGCTTCCTCCACCGGCTCCATGCCCGGCAGCATCGGCGTGGACTGCACGCCCGTGATGCCCTGCAGCGTCACGCCTCCCACAGTGCGTCCCGCCGCGCGTCGCCAAACGACTCGCCGAACGCCCCTGCCGTGGCGAGCGCCTCGATCTGCTTGCGCGACAGCTGCGGCACGCGACGGCCGAGATCCTCCATGGACGCGTACGGGCGGCCCTCCGCGATCGTGCGCGCGAGTTCCGCGCCGATGCCGCGCACCGAACCGATGCCGAGACGCACCGCGTGGCCGCTGACCGAGTCTGCGCACGGCTCCAGCGTGGCGGTGTCGGCCGATGCGTTGATGTCGGGCGTGTGCACCACCACGCCGTGGCGCCGCGCGTCACGCACCAGCGTGTGCGGCGACCAGAACCCCATGGGCTGGGCGTTCAGCAACGACGCGCAGAACACCGCAGGTTCGTGCAGCTTGATCCACGACGACGAGTACACGAGGTACGCGAAGCTCACCGAGTGGCTCTCGGGGAAGCCGTAGTTGGCGAACGCCGCCATCTTGTCGAAGATCTCGTCGGCGACCGCACCGGTGATGCCGCGCTCCGCCATGCCCTCGTAGAGACGCAGGCGCAGCCGTTCCATGCGCGCGCGTGACCGCTTCGACCCCATGGCCTGGCGCAGTTGGTCGGCCTCGCTGGGCGTGAAGCCGGCGACGTCGATCGCCATCTGCATCAGCTGCTCCTGGAACAACGGCACGCCGAGCGTCTTGCCGAGCGAGTTCTCGAGCAGCGGGTGCAGGTACGTGACGGGTTCCTTGCCGTTGCGACGGCGGATGTACGGGTGCACCGAACCGCCCTGGATGGGACCGGGCCTGATCAACGCGATCTCCACCACGAGGTCGTAGAAACGGCGCGGCTTCAGGCGCGGCAACGTGGACATCTGCGCGCGTGACTCGATCTGGAACACGCCCACCGTGTCGGCGCGGCACAGCATGGCGTACACGTCGTCCTCCTGCGGCAGCGTGGCCAGGTCGAGCGTGTAACCACGGACGTCCTCGATGAACCGGATCGCGTTGCTGAGCGCCGACAGCATGCCGAGGCCGAGCAGGTCGAACTTCACGAGCCCGATGGAGGCGCAGTCGTCCTTGTCCCACTGCAGCACGCTGCGGTTCTGCATGCGGCCCCACTCCACCGGGCACACCTCGATGATCGGCCTGTCGCAGATGACCATGCCGCCCGAGTGGATGCCGAGGTGCCGCGGCATGTTCTCCACCTCGGCTGCCATCTCCAGCACGAGACCGGGGATGTCGTGGTCGTCATTCGCCGCGGTGACCGCGACGGTGCCCCACGCGTCCACCTGCTTGCTCCAGGAATCCTGCTTCTTCGGCGAGTGACCGAGTGCGCGCGCCATGTCGCGCACGGCGGAACGTGACCGGTACGTGATGACGTTCGCCACCTGTGCCGCATGGTGACGACCGTGGCGTTCGTAGACGTACTGGATGACCTCTTCCCTGCGGCCGCTCTCGATGTCGATGTCGATGTCGGGCGGTCCGTCGCGCTCCGGCGAGAGGAAACGCTCGAACAGCAGCCCGAGCGAGACCGCATCCGCCTTCGTGATGCCGAGCGAGAAGCACACCGCGCTGTTGGCGGCACTGCCGCGGCCCTGGCAGAGGATTCCGTTCTCCTCGCAGAAACGCACGATGTCCCACACCACCAGGAAGTACCCGGCGAACCCGAGTGCCTCGATGATCCGCAGTTCGTGGTCGATCGTGCGCCACGCACGCGCGCGCAGCGAGAGGTCCTCCGCGCTGTCGGGCGGCCGGATGCCGTAACGGCGCGTGGCACCGGTATCCACCAGGTTGCGCAGGTGCTGCATCTCGGTGAGACCATCCGGGCACGGGAACGGCGGCAGCGACGGCGCCACCAGCGAGAGGTCGAACGCGATGCCGGCGCCCACGAACGCGGCGTTGCGGACCACACCGGGGTACCGCGCGAACCGTCGTTCCTGTTCCGCGCCGGAGCGCAGGTACGCCGTTGCCGCGGGCGAAAGGCGGTGGTCGACGTCATCGAGTGCGGCGCGCTGGTTCACGGCGGCGAACGCCGTGGCCAGGCGGTGCTGCGCGG
>JBEGJV010000209.1:2498-3010 GCA_041184385.1 Actinomycetota bacterium | reverse complement strand
ATCACACCGAGCACGGTCGTCGAAGCGCACTCACCCCTGCGCTGCAGAGGTTCGCGGTCGTCGGGTTTCTCTCCATGCTCGGCTTCGCCGGGTTCGAGTCGACGTTCTCCCTGTGGGGAAAGGAGCAGTTCGGGTTCACCGAGGGTTCGGCGTCGCTCGTGTTTGTCTTCGTCGGCGCGACTCTGGTCGCGGTGCAGGGTGGCCTCATCGGTCCGCTCACGGCCGGGATCGGTTCGCGCAACTTGCTGCGCGGAGGTCTGTCGCTCGTGGCGGTCGGTCTCGCGATGCTCGGTCTCACCGGCAACTGGGCCATGCTTTTCGTGTCGTTGTTCCTGCTGTCGGTCGGTCAGGGCATCTCGGGCCCGTCCGGCAGCGCACTGGTGGCCGAGCTCGCACCTGTCGAGCGCCGCGGCGAGGCCATCGGCTACCAGCAGAGCTCGGCCGCGTTCGGTCGTATCGCCGGTCCGGTGGTGGCCGGGGCCATTTTCGACCACGTCGCCATCGGTGCGCCG
>JBEGJV010000209.1:0-2472 GCA_041184385.1 Actinomycetota bacterium | reverse complement strand
GAATTTTCCGCTGTCGTTTCCCACAAGGTTGGCTCACCAGTGGGTAAATTCGTTGCGTGAAAAAGTTTATAGCCATCGTCTCTGCGGTCGTCATTCCCGTCGCTGCGTACGTCGCGCCGCAGGTTGCGCACGCCGTGCCGCCGACCAGCAAGGTCACCATCTGTCACCGCACTCACTCGGTCACCAACCCGTACGTCCGCATCACCGTGGCGCAGAGCTCCGTTGGCAATGGCAATGGCAAGCACGGTGGCAACTCACACGATCAGTGGTCGAACGTTCTCTTCGGCTCGAAGCCAAGCCCGAACGTGTTCAATCCCGCCGTCAACTACACCCCGGCACCGGAGAAGAAGTGGGGAGACATCATCCCGCTCACGGACACCGGCGGCAACAACATCACCGGCTCTGCCGCGGTTGTGGCTGGCTTGAACTACTCGGGCATCGGACTCTCCATCTACAACGGCACGGGTTCGTACGCCGGTCTCTGCGGCACGATGAACGCCCGAGACTTCTACGAGGTTGAGCGCGCCAACGGAGTGGCTGCTTCAGATGTCCTCGCCGACCTCGAAGAGATGCAGGCCGATGAATTCGCATCGGCACTTTCGTCGTGCGGCGGCAGCACCTTTGCCGGGTGCGCCGTCAGCAACTTGGGCAACACGTCCATCACGATCGTGACGACCACGACGGTGGCGTCGACCACGACCACTGTTGCTCCTGCGACGACGGTTGCTCCTGCGACGACCGTGAAGGGCGCGACCACCACCACAGTCAAGGGTTCGACGGCGACAACTGTCGCTCCGACGCGCAAGCTGAAGGGCGCACTCTGGATCGACACCAACCGTGACGGCAAGAAGGACGCAACCGAGAAGGTCCTCACGAATTACACCGTCACCGTGAAGGCGGGCACCGGCAACGCGAGCACGCAGACGTACACCGTCACCACGGATTCTGCCGGCAACTACGAAGTCGCCGACATCCCCGCGGGCAACTGGGTCGTCACGCCGGCCGCACTGCCGAGCGCGAACTACGAGAAGGTGTTCGACACCGACTCGAACACGACGTCCGCTGACTGGGTCGTCACGGCATCGGTCCCCGCAACCGGCACGGCCACGGCCGACTTCGCAACGGCACTCACCGCGGCAGCAGTCGCAGCTGGTGCCACCGACACGCTCGGTGCAACCGCAGTGACCACGACCACGGTGGCCGCTGGGGAGTCCTCCACCACGGGATCCGCATCCGCGACGATCCCGGAGACGGGCTTTGGTTCGACGGGCCTTCTGGTCTCGCTGGCCACCCTCTCGGGCGTGATCGGCGCTGCACTTCTGCAGGTCCGTCGCCGTCGCCTCGAGGCCTGAGGAACGCCACCCGACGGGGTGGACACAGAGACGCGGGGGAACCCGCTGCATTCGGTAGGTGGAGCACTTACCGTTCGGTAACTTGGCGGGATGGCTGAGTTTTCCCTCCACCTCACAGACGACCAACTGCAGATCAAGGACTGGATCCACGAGTTCGCGAAGGACGTCATGCGTCCTGCCGCGCAGGAGTGGGACGACCGCGAGGAGTTCCCGTGGCCCGTCGTCCAGGAGGCCGCGAAGATCGGTCTCTACGGAATCGAGTTCATGATGAACGCGATGGGTGACTCGAGCGGCCTCACGCTGCCGGTCGCCATCGAGGAGATCTTCTGGGGTGATGCCGGTCTCGGCATGGCCATCATGGGTTCCGGTCTCGCCGCCGCCGGCATCACCGGCAACGGCACCCCCGAGCAGATCATGGAGTGGGTCCCGCAGTGCTACGGCACCGCCGATGACATCAAGCTCGGTGCATTCTGCGTGAGCGAGCCTGACGCCGGCTCTGACGTGTCGTCGCTGCGCACGCGCGCCGTCTACGACGAGGCCACCGACGAATGGGTGTTGAACGGCACCAAGGCATGG
This sequence comes from Actinomycetota bacterium, assembly GCA_041184385.1. Classification (GTDB taxonomy): domain Bacteria; phylum Actinomycetota; class Acidimicrobiia; order Acidimicrobiales; family Ilumatobacteraceae; genus UBA2093. Next base: position 544 of record JBEGJV010000209.1, on the reverse strand, counting down.
ATCACGAACGGCGGCATCGCCGACGTCCACGTTGTCGTCGCAGCGGTCGACCCGGCACTGAAGGGACGCGGCCAGGCGTCGTTCATCGTGCCGCCGAAGACGAAGGGTCTGTCGCAGGGCCAGAAGTACAAGAAGCACGGCATCAAGGCGTCGCACACTGCTGAGGTCGTTCTCGACGATGTGCGCATCCCCGGCCGTTGCCTGCTCGGCGGCAAGGAGAAGCTGGATGCGAAGCTCGCACGCGCGCGCGAGGCGCGTAGTGGGACGCCAGCATGCCCGGAGCGGCGGGTGCTTGTTCATTCAATACATCAAGAGAAGATGACATGTTTCCAAGGGGCGTTGAATTCAACACAGGCACACCAGCCGCCTCAGACAGTTGCGACAAACTCAGCATGCCAGGGCGCAACAACACCGGCGCACCACGGCTGCAATCAACGATGGTGGACTCAATGCCCACATCGCAAGCGCCACCATCGAGCACCAACAAAGCTGGAAAGGCTTCGCGCACATGTGCCGCGGTGGTGGGACTGACGCTGCCAAACAC
>JBEGJV010000208.1:0-2531 GCA_041184385.1 Actinomycetota bacterium | reverse complement strand
CCGTGAGAAAGTCACGGTCGAAATGTCTCACGGAGGGACAATGATCATCCTGCTGCCTCCATCGGAGGGAAAGGCCGAGGGCGGCACCCCCCGGACCGCCTGGAGCCCCGCCTCGGGCTTGCTGGGCAAGGGTTTGGGGCCAATGCGGACCGAGGTGGCCCGGGCTCTCGCAGCCGCGAAGGGCGGCGACCAGAAGCTGCTCGGGGTCAAGGGCGACGTGCTCGAGCACGCACGGGCGGCCAACCGCGCTCTCGTCGGCAGCCCCACCCTGCCGGCGTGGCAGCGCTACACCGGGGTGGTCTGGGACCACCTGGACCTCGCCTCGATGTCGGCGACCGCGCGCAAGACCGCACTCGCCGCGATCTTCGTGCCGAGTGCCGTGATGGGACTCGTGCGTGCCGATGATCCGGTTCCCGAGTACAAGCTGAAGATGGGTGCATCGATCGCCCCCGTCGGCAAGGTGTCACGGTTCTGGAAGGATGCGCTCACCGCCGAGATGCAGAAGCTGTCGGCACGGCACGTCATCGTCGACCTGCTGCCGCTGGAGCATGCCGGCGCGTTCGATTGGTCGTTGATCGACAACGTCGTGAACGTCGACCTCGTGTCGAAGAACGGCGGTGTCGTCGGCGGGCACAACGCAAAGGCAGCAAAGGGACTTCTCGCCCGTCATGTACTCGACAACGTGAAGGTGCAGTCAGCCGACGCCACGGCGATCAAGAAGGCCGTCGCGTCGTTCCGTCATGCCGAGTACGGGGCACGCGTCCGTCGGGCATAAGTTGTGTCGCAGCACAGGGGGTGCACACCATGACGACTCGTGACCTATTCGACCTTTCCGGCAGGACGGCCATCATCACCGGCGGCAGCCGCGGCCTCGGTCAGCAGATGGCCCTCGCGTTCGCGGACCATGGCGCGAACGTCGTCGTGGCCAGCCGCAAGCTGGAGAACTGCGAGGCGGTGGCGCAACAGGTGCGCGAGCGCGGCGTCAAGGCCAAGGCGATCGCGTACCACGCGGCATCGTGGGACGACGCCGACCGACTGGCGGCGGAGTCCATCGCGGAGTTCGGCCACATCGACATCCTGGTGAACAACGCGGGGATGTCTCCGCTGTACCCGTCACTCGTGGACGTCACCGAGGACCTGTACGACAAGGTGCTCGGCGTCAACCTGAAGGGCCCGTTCCGACTGTCGGCGCTGATCGGCACGCACATCGTGCAAAGTGGCCGCACGGGGTCCATCATCAACGTGTCGTCGATCGCGAGCCGTCGCCCCTCACCGAACGAGGTGGTCTACGGCGCGGCCAAGGCCGCCATCAACAACCTGACGATGGGCCTGGCCCGCACCTTCGGGCCGCACGTGCGCGTGAACTGCATCGTCCCCGGTCCGTTCCTCACGGACATCTCGAAGGCGTGGGACATGGAGCAGTTCACGAAGAGGGCGAAGGTCGGCTACTCGCTGGAGCGCGGTGGCGAGCCCCACGAGATCGTCGGTGCGGCGCTCTACTTCGCGAGCGATGCCAGCAGTTACACCACGGGGGCCTTGCTGGACATCGACGGCGGGCCGCGCTGAGGCGCGCTTCTCCTACTTCAGCTTCTCGGCGAAGAACGACAGCACGCGCTGCACGCTCTCCTCGTCACGCTGCTCGGTGAGAACGCTGTGGTCATTCGAGTTCTGAGACGGAAGCTCGACCGCGATGAACGCATCGCCGATCAGCTCGCGCAGTGACGAGAACCTGTCGCCCACCAACTTGTCACCGGTGAACCTGAGGCCGAGCACCTGGCACCCGTCCGCGGCCCTCTGTGCGACAACGGCGGCATCGTCCGGGGAGAGGTTCAGGTCCGCGGCGCGCTTGCCGCCGATCGCGAACGGCATCGACGGCTGCGACAGGACGGGCGCGACCATGATGTCGTCGACCATCATCCCGAGCGCGAAGCCGCCGCTGAAGCACATGCCGACCGCGCCCACACCCTTGCCGCCGATCTCCCCGTGCAGCTTGCGCGCCAGGGCACGCAGCCATGCGATCACGGGTGACGTGCGGTTCGTCGCCAGATTGGTGAACTCCCTCGAGATGCACACCTTCAGCATCGACGACGCGATGTACTTGCCGCTCACGTCTCGACCGGGAGTCCCGACGAGGTTCGGCATCGCAACGGTGAAGCCGGCGGCCACGACATCCTCTGCAAAGCGCAGCACGGCGGGTGTGATGCCCGGGATCTCGTGGACGACGATGACCACGGGACCCGAGCCCTTCCGGTACACCTCCCGGTTCAGCCCCGCCGCCTCGAAAGTGGAGCGCGACCAGCTGTTCAGCAACGATTCACCCGACACGGTCACCTTTGTCTCCCTCATCACTGTCCCTTCAGCGCGGCCAGTGCCGCCTCGGCGAGGTTCTCCGTCCCGAGCTTCATGGGTGTCGGGTCGAAGTCCTGGTTGCCCATCGCACCCTTCAGGTACCGCGCGTAGACACCCTCACTGATCACCGCGAGACGGAAACTCGAGAACGCCTTGTAGTACCCGATGTTGGAGACGTCGCG
>JBEGJV010000207.1:0-2537 GCA_041184385.1 Actinomycetota bacterium | reverse complement strand
CCAGCCGCGCGAGTGTGCCGCGGCGGTCGCACACCTCCCACAGGAATGGGGCGATGGAAACGGCACACACGACCATCAGCACGGCGCCGGCAATTTCACTCACCGCGTGCGAGATCGCGCATGTCGACGATCCTGCGTCTGCCGTCCCGGGACCGTTCCACGTGGATGACGACATCGATTGCCCTGTCGACAAGGTCGCGCAGAACGTCGTGGGGAAACTGGCCGTTGTCGCGAAGTGCGAGCGTGACGAGACGTGTCAGTGCGTCGTCAACGGAGCGCGCGTGGACGGTGGTCATGCAGCCGTCGTGACCGGACGTGAGAGCAAGGAGCATGTCGACCACCTCCCCGCCGCGCACCTCTCCCACCACCAGACGGTCGGGACGCAGCCGCATCGACGTGCGCACGAGGTGCTGGGCCGTGATCTCCCCGGCGCCGTCGACATTGGCTGGCCGTGTCTGCAGGCGCACCATGTGCGGGTGGTCGAGCCGCAGTTCGGTGGTGTCCTCGATGACCACCAGCCGTTCGCGGGACGGGACGCGGCGCACGAGCGACCCCAGCAACGACGTCTTGCCCGACGATGTTGCCCCGCACACCACGATGTTGCGCCGTGCAGCGACGTGGTCGCGCAGTTGTCTGGCGCCGGGTTCGTCGGTGAATGCGGAGAGGGGCAGCACCGAGGGGCTGAATTTTCGGATGCAGATGGTGGGGCCGTCGACTGCAACGGGCGGAACGACCACGCATGCTCGCGAGCCGCCGGGCAGGTGGACATCCACCACCGGCGACATGACATCCACGCGGCGGCCGGAGAACCGCGTGATGCGTTCGATGACGAGCGATGTCTGCTCGCCGGTGATCGGTTCGGCAGCACGGATGCCGCGCGGGCCCTCCACGAAGACCTGTCCGCCCGCCACCACCATCACCTCGTGGACGTCGTCATTCTCCATGTGTCCCTGCAGCGGGCCGAGTCCGAATGCCGGCTGCGCCAGTGTGCCGGTGCCGGGCGCGGGATGGGGGTTCGTCCTCATGGAACCGCCGGCAGCTGCGGGCCGAGCAGTTCGCTGTTGCGGTCGGGCAGCACGCCGGCATCGACCGCGCGCGACACGGACGGGTCGAACGAGATCGTGGCCACCACCGGCGTGTTCAGAACCGCCTCGACGTCGCGCACCGTGAGCGCCCGCCCCTGCTCGCGCACGACGATGACCCCCGCGGGCCGCGGCATGCGGGTGGCGCGCCGCAACGCGAGATAGCAGGCGCGCGTGACCAGCCAGTTGTTGCCGGCGTTCCGCAGTTCGTCGGGGAAGTAGTGCGTGCCGGCGTCGATGATGACCGGGAAATCCCACGCACCGACCGCCTCGACGAGCGCATCCCACCGCGGCGCGCCGGTCACGAACCGCGAGCCCGGGTGCACGACCAGCAGTCCGTTCGCGATCGCCGTGCCGAGGCTGATCAGTGCATCGGCACCGGCGCCGTGCGATTCTCCGAGCCAGTCGTTCAGCCCCGGTGTGTCGGTGTCGGCCATGCCGAGCACCGCGCGGGAATCACCGCACATGTCGATGAGCATCGCCTTGCCGTGCTTGTCGGCCGTGGCGAGTGCGAATGATGCCGCGGTCACGGTGGTGCCGCTGCCGCCCTTCGGCGAATGGAAAATGGTGAGCACGTTGCCTCCCTGTCGTAGGGGAGCAATGTGTGGGCACGCACGGTGCCGGGGAATCAGCTCACCAGGTTGTTCAACGCGGCGCCGTTGGTCCAGCGCTCCAGGTTGTCGAGGAAAATCGCCTCGCTGCGTTGGTTGCTGGTGGTGCTGCTGCCCGAGTTGTGCGGGGTGACGATGACATTGTCCATCCCCCACAGCGGGCTGTCTTCGGGCAGCGGCTCCGTGGCGAACACATCGAGTCCCGCACCGGCGAGATGGCCGGACCGCAATGCCGCAATCAGTGCATTCTCGTCCACCAGTTCGCCACGACCCACGTTGATGAACCGTGCGCCGGTGCGCATCGCCGCGAACGCGGCCGCGTCGAACACCTGACGTGTGTCCGGGGTCAGCGGGAGTGCGGACGCCACCCAGTCCGCCCGGCCGAGAACGGCGTGCAGATCCGACATGGGGAAGGTGGGGCAGGGCTCGTCGCCCTTCGCGGCGCGGCGGACCGCCTCCACCTTCATGTTCATGGCGACACCGATGCGGGCAATCTCCATGCCGATCGGCCCCATCCCGATGACCGCGAGCGACGCACCATCGAGCTCGTCGATCTTGTGCTGCTGCCATCTCTTCTGGTCCTGGTTGCGCATCCACGTGCGCATGTCGCGGCTGAGCGCGAGCATGTAGAGGATCGCCGTCTGCGCGATGGGAGAGGCGGTCGCACCCGACGAATTGGTGAGCGTGACGCCGCGTTCCATGAGCTGCACGAAGAACGGGCTGTCGACGCCGGCAGAGAACGTCTGCAGCCACTTCAGGTTCTTTGCGTTCATGATCGACAGGATGATCCCGCGCGTGCGCTCCGGCCAGCAGTCGCTGCTGAAGAACGCGATGTCGACGGTGT
>JBEGJV010000206.1:0-2567 GCA_041184385.1 Actinomycetota bacterium | reverse complement strand
CTCATGTCGCATGCCGCCATCACCGACTGCTGCGTCGTGGGCAGACCCGACCCCGAGTGGGGCCAGTCGGTTCACGCGTTCATCGTCTCGACGGAGGACATGTCGCTCGCAGAGGTGCGGGAGCACTGCAAGTTGACTCTCCCGTCGCACGCGGCTCCGAAGCACGTGCACCGCGTGGATGCCATCCCGCGCACGGCTCTCGGCAAACCCCGACGTGGCGACCTCGCGAATCCCGCCGAATGAAGGGCAACAAGTAGGTTCGCGAGGTGACCGAATCACGACCAAGGCTCCCGACCGCCTACTGGCGACAGTTCTCCGCATCGCTGGTGTCAAACCTCGGTGACGGAGCGAATGCCGCGGCGATGCCCCTTCTCGCCATCTCACTGACACAGGACACACGGCTCATCTCGGCGGTGTCCTTCAGTTCCATGATCCCCTGGTTGTTCCTCAGCCTCCCGGCCGGCGTCTTCATCGACCGCTGGGACCGCAAGACAGTGATGGTGATTGCCGATTCACTTCGTGCACTGATGTACGCACTCGTTGCCGTCCTCGTCGCGGTCGACTCCCTGTCGATCTGGGTCCTGCTCGTCGTTCTCCTCGTCATCGGTTGCGCCGAGGTGTTCTTCGACATGTCCGCACAGGCGTTCCTCCCGTCGATCGTCCCCGAGGAACAGCTTCACCGCGCGAACGGACTCCTGTACGCCGCAGAGATCGTCTGGGGCTCGTTCATCGGCCTGCCGGTCGGGTCATGGCTGTTCGTGGTCGCCGCCGGCGTGCCCTTCGGCATCAACGGGGCGTCGTTTGCGCTTGCCGCCGTTCTCGTCGCGTCGATCACCGTCCGCACACCTCCCAACCCCGCCACCACCGGAGGGGAAGTCACCACTTCGTTCGTCACCGACCTGAAGGAGGGACTCCGTTGGCTCCGCGGACACCGCAACCTGAGGACGCTCGCCGTGCTGCTCGGTGTCACGAACGGCGCGATGATGCTCGGCGAGGCCATCTTCGTGAAGTTCGCCTTCCGGCACCTCGGGGTGGGACCAAAGGGGTACGGCCTCCTGCTGGCAGTCACATCTGGTGGCGCGATCATCGGCGGCCTCCTCGGTGACAGGATCGCGAAGAGACTGGGGGTCTCGGCTTCGATCATCTCCGCGTACGTCATCTTCGCCGTGGCCGACGTCATCAGGGCCGCGTGGCCGTCCGTCATCCTCTTCGCCGCCATGTCCGTCCTCGTTGCACTCGCGGGAACCGTGTGGAACGTCGTCACCGTGAGCTACCGCCAGCGCGTCATACCGGCGGAACTCTTCGGCAGGGTGAACAGTGCGTACAGGTTCATCGGCACCGGTTCGATCGGCATCGGCGCGTTGGTCGGGGGGCAGGTGGCGCACTATGCGGGGCTTCGCGCACCGTATTTCCTCGGTTCGGCCGTCACGCTCGTCGCACTCGTGTGGGGACTGCCCACGCTGCGCAGCCCGGGATTCGCCGCGGTCGGCGACTGACTACTTGCCGTCGGCTTCGATGACCGGGGACATCCTGAGCGAACGGATGCGGCGCCCGTCGATCTCCTCCACAGTGAAACGCCATCCGTCACGGTCGATGAACTCGCCGACGACCGGCACGTGCTCGAGGGTGCCGAAGACGAAACCACCGACGGTGTCCCAGTCCTCGTCCGGCAGGCGCATGTCGAAGTGGTCGTTGAAGTCGGAGATCGACATGCCCGCATCCACCAGCGAGTCACCGTTGTCGAGATGCGTGATGTCCGGGTCCTCGGCGTCGTGCTCGTCGACGATCTCACCGACGAGTTCCTCGAGGCAGTCCTCGAGCGTGACCAGACCGGCAATCGACCCGTATTCGTCGGCCACGATTGCCATGTGGAAGTGGTCGCGCTGCATGTCGCGCATCAGCTTGGCGACGGGCTTGTTCTCCGGCACCACGCTGACCGTGCGCACGAGCGACGACAGGACCGCCGCACCCTGGCCCGACCGGACCGCCTTCATGAGGTCCTTCGCGTAGGCGATGCCGAGAACCTCCTCATGGTCGTCGTCGGCCCGGAGCACCGGCAATCTGCTGACCCCGTGCTCGAAGGCGAGATCGAGTGCCTCGTCGATGGACATGTCGGACTCCACCGCGATGATGTCGGGCCGCGGGATCATGATCTCGCGCACGACGGTGTCCCCGAACTCGATGATCGACTCGATGAGCTCCCGCTCCTCGTGTTCGATGATCTCCTCCTCGGCGGCGGCCTCGACGATGCCGAGGAACTCCTGCTCGCCGACGAACGGTCCCTGCTCGAGACCCTTGCCCTTCACGATGATGTTGGTGAGACCGATGAGGCCGCGGGAGATCACGCGGAGCGGCCAGAACCCCACCAGAATTGCGGTGATCCGTGACGTGCTGAGGGCGGCACGGTCAGGTTGCTGCACCGCGTACGTCTTCGGGACGGCCTCGGCCAGCACAAAGAACACGATCACGTTCAGGACCACGCCGACCGCGACGCCGGGCGCGCCGAACAGACGACCGCTCACGACACCGGTGAGCGTGGCCTGGATCGTCTGGGAGACGTTCACGGC
>JBEGJV010000205.1:0-2854 GCA_041184385.1 Actinomycetota bacterium | reverse complement strand
GCACCGGAGTTGCCGGCTGCGACGACAACCACCAGGCCAGCTGCTGTCGCGTCCGCGACGGCCAGGTCGATGGCGCTGTTGGCGACGCCGCCGAGGCTGAGGTTGATGATGCCGGCGCCGCCGGGGTGGCTTGCGATCACCCAGTTGATGCCGGCAATGACGGAGGACGAGTAGCCCGCACCAGCACAGTCGAGGACGCGAACAGCAACGACTGTCGCTGACTTTGCGACGCCGTAGTTCTGGCCCGCGATGGTTCCGGCCACGTGCGTGCCATGACCGTTGCAGTCCTCCGTGCCGTTGCCGTCGGCAACTGCCGTGTAACCGGACTGGACGCGACCGCCGAATTCGTTGTGACCCGAGTACACACCGGTGTCGATGACGTAGACGTACTCGCCCGCGCCGGCGCTGATGTAGTTGTAGGAGTTGTCGAGGGTGGAACCGTCGAGACGGTCGAGACCCCACGACGGGACGGGATTCTGTTGCGTGGTGGCCTTGATGGGCGTGTCGGGAGTGGCGATGATGCCCGATGCGTCGGACAATGCCTGTGCCGCTGACGCGGGCACCGCGAAGGTAGTGGCGGCGTTCGTCTTGCCGACAACGGCCGGTGAGTCACCGGTGGTGGCGGCGAGTTCCTGGGCCACGGATGCGGCACGGCTCGCGTCGACCTTGAGGATGACGTAGTCCTCGGAGCGCTCGAACGGCACCGAAGAGATGTCCTTCACCTCGCGCAGCGGCTGCAACTCACTTGCCGAAGTGCCGGCCTGGTCGGCGGCGGGGGTGAGCGAACCGTTGTTGTTCACGGCAACTGCCGATGCGATGACCGCGATGATCGCTGCCGCGGCAGCGCCGGCGACGAATGAGCGGCGACGCGGGGAGCGGGCGGCCGTCATGGCCCTCAGGTGACGCTGGCGCGTGACGTCGTCAATGGGAGCGGACTCGCGGCGGCCGAGTTCACCGACACCTCGGGCGATCTGCTGCTCGGGACTGTTGTCGCTCGGGCCATGGGGGGTGCTCTGGTCTGATGCCATGTCTGGTACAGCGCACGGAAGTCCCGAAAGATGACGGGTGTCCCGCAAATTGTGAGAAAAATCCCGAAAAGTCCAGTCAGACAGGGGTTTCAGGAGCGCCGGGATTACCGGGAGGCCAGGGCCCTCAGCCGTTTCAGGGCCCGCAACGTGAGAGCCGCCACCGCGTCGGGGTTCTTGCCCACCACTTTGGCGGTCTCTTCCACCGACAGGTCAGCACCGAACCTGAGCCAGACCACCTCTTTCTGTTCGGTGGTGAGGGAGTCGAGAAGACCCGAGAGCGTGGCGAGGTCGGGCATCTCGAACTCACCGGCGGCGGCGGGGTCTGAGTCGCCGGGCTCCACCTCCACCGGACGCACCTTGCGCCTGCGGGCCTCGTCGATCACCCGGTTCCGGGCTATCCCGTAGACCCACGCCCGCAACTCGGATGCTGAGCCGGAGAACCGACCGATGTCGCGCACCACCTGGACCATCGTCTCCCCGAGGAGATCGTCGGGGTCCTTCCCGCCGATACGACGTATGAACGCGCGAAGGTCGGGCGCCACGGTGTCGTAGAAGTCGGCCCAGGCTGCTTGGTCGTTGGAACGCAGGAGGGCGAGGGTGGCCGGGTCGTCAATAGTCACCGGGTGCCTCCCTTTTCGACCATGAGTGGAGCGGGTGACGGGAATCGAACCCGCGTCCTCAGCTTGGGAAGCTGATGTTCTGCCATTGAACCACACCCGCGTGTGTGCGATTCAGGCTAGCAACGCCGTCGTGGGGCGCGTCCGGGCCAAATCCCACGGGGCAGAAAGCCCCATTTGGATAGGGTTTCCCCCGTGATTCTTTCCGACCGCGACCTGCGAACCGAGATCAGCGCCGGCCGCATCATCATCGAGCCGTTCGACGAGAGCTGTGTGCAGCCGTCGTCCATCGACGTGAAGGTGTCGAACCTCTTCCGCGTGTTCCGCAACCACACCGCCGCGGTGCTGGACGTGAAGCAGGACCTCACCGGTCTGACCGAGCTGGTGGAGGTGGCGGAGGGCGACGCATTCATGCTGCACCCCGGCGAGTTCGCGCTCGGCAGCACGCTCGAGCGGGTCGCCGTCCCGAACAATCTCGTGGCGCGCGTGGAGGGCAAGAGCTCGCTCGGCCGCCTCGGTCTGGTCATCCACTCGACGGCAGGGTTCATCGACGCCGGCTTCGACGGTCACGTCACGCTGGAGCTCGCCAACCTCGCGAACCTCCCCATCACGCTGTACCCGGGGATGAAGATCGGCCAGATCAGCTTCATCCAGATGACCTCGCCCGCCGAGAAGCCGTACGGCTCGGGTGCGCAGGGCTCCAAGTACCAGGGCCAGCGCGGGCCGACCCCCAGCCGCTATTTCGAGAACTTCCGTTAGTCAGCATCGACGGGAGCACATCATGATCGAAGACATCAAGCAGTCAGCGAAGCTGGAGAACGTTCTCTACGACATCCGCGGACCCGTGCTCGAGGAGGCGAAGCGCCTCGAGGCCGCGGACCCGTGCTCGAGGAGGCGAAGCGCCTCGAGGAGCAGGGCCACCGCATCATGAAGCTGAACATCGGCAACCCTCACCCGTTCGGGTTCGAGGCACCGCCGGAGATCCTCGTTGATGTGATCCGCCACCTGCCGCAGGCACAGGGATATTCGGATTCGCAGGGCATCCGCTCCGCCCGCACCGCCGTGGTGCAGCACTACCAGGACCGCGGCATCGACATCACCGACCCCGACGACGTGTGGCTGGGCAACGGTGTCAGCGAACTCATCCAGCTGGCCCTGAACGCACTGCTCGACCAGGGCGACGAGGTGCTGATCCCCGCACCGGACTAC
>JBEGJV010000204.1:0-2620 GCA_041184385.1 Actinomycetota bacterium | reverse complement strand
CCGCGCTCCTCGCGGACGATCTGCGCGAGGTCGGCCACCACTGAACCGGACCAACCGAGGTCCATGAGAATGTGGTGCCCCGGTGACGTCGCGCCTGCCGCATCGAGGTATTCCATCAACCGTCCGCGCAGTGCGGCACACGAATCCACGACCGTGTTCGCGTTCTCGACGATGACACGGCGCAGTTGCTCCGGGTTAAGAACGACGTCCGCATCGTGGGAAGACACCAACCCGCACCCGAACCGCGCCGAGAGCTGCGCCACCGACAGATGTTCGTCATCGCCCACGAACCGTCGTGCCGTGTCCTCGTTCATCTCAGTGAGCAGTGCCCGCCACGTGATCGAGCGCGAGATCTCGAGATAGCCGGGCACCGGGAGCGAATGATCAACTTCCCGCAGCGACGAATAGACCTGATGGGCGAGATAACCGTCCCTGGAGGTGAAGTGCACACCCGCGAGAGGTCGCGACCGCGCAATCCTCTCGACGCCCATCACCTGCCCCGCCACGACCATGGCAAGTGCTCCCCGGGCGAGGTTGGCGACTGCATCCCACACAGCCCGGGCTGCATGGTCCCTGTTCGCGGCTTCGATGCGTGACAAAGGAAGGACGGAGGGGCAGGTGTTGAGGGGCTCGCGGTGAACGTGTCTCATCGCGCCATTGACATGGGTCGTCAGGCCGCGACGGGCCGGAATCATGCCATCGGCATCATGAAGGTCTCCCACGTGCAGAATCACCCCAGCTTCGACGCCCGCCACGTCGAGCACCTTCGGCCACAGCGATCCATCATGTTTCATGGCGCCGTGCTCGCAGCTCACGATGACCTGCGATGCATCGAGGGTGATCCCGGCAGCAGCCGCCATCCGGACGATGTGCGTCGCGGGCATGTAGTTGTCACTGACGATCCACGACTTCATCCCCCGCGCTGTCGCGGCTGCCAGGAGCTCTGCCCCGAACGGGACCGGACGGGCCAACTCGACCTCGATGTCCTGCTCCATGACTGACAGCATGTTGCGCTCCGCGGTGGACAGACACATGCCGACCGCCAGTTCCCGCAGTATGTCATCGAGGGTGATGTCCGAGTGCTCGTCGACCGCCGACATCACTGACCGGGCACGTCGCTCGGCCATCACACGATGCAACGCGAAGCCGCGCCAACGTGCGGGGTCGGACGAGACGAGGCGCTCCTCCATCACGGCGAACACGTGCGTCGGCTGCGCAACTGACCTGGTGACGAGTGTGTCGAAGAAGTCGAGCGTCAGCACCGTGGCGTGCGGATGCGCATCGAGCAATTCCGCCGGCGTCATCAGGTTCAGCCGCCGATGATTCGCTTCACGGCACGCAGTGCATGGCCGGGATGCCGGAGGCCGCGCCACACGCGCCGCGACAGACGCCGCGTCTCGATGATGTTCGCCGTGCGGTTGGCGATCGCCTCGACATCGACATCGGCCACGGCCCGCACCCCGGAACTCCGCGTCTCCTCGATGTCGCCCGCAGCCTGTGCCTGGATCGACAACAGGCCCTTGCTGACTCCGTCCACCGTCTCCGGCAGCCAACGGTCCTGGAGTTCGAGCTTCACCGAGCGGTGAAGCGACTCACCATCGACAATCGAGTTTGACGCGGCACGGTCACTGTCTGCGGTGCGCACGTGGTAACGCGCGAGCACACGCTCCTCGAACAGGAAACCGCCCGCGCGCACTGCCCGGAGATTGAACTCCCAGTCGCCGAGCACCGTAAGGGACCCATCGAAGTACCCGACGACATCGAGAATCGAGCGACGGAAGAGAGCCGCAATCGGGGGGAACGTGTTCGCACCGATCATGCCGCGGTACGTCAGGCGACCGGGGTTCAGCCAGAAGGACTCCTCCCGCACCGGCCAGACCTTGTTCCCCTTCATGGTCTCGATCACCTTCGTGAGGGACGTGACGACAGCGGCGGAGCCGGGGGACGCATCAAGCCTTGCAACGGTGACGGCCAGGAAGTCGGGGTGCCAGGCGTCGTCGTCATCATGGATCGCGAAGTAGTCGGACCCCGACGACCGCAGGCCATGGTTGGATGCGTCCTCCATGCCGGTGCGCTCCGCAATGTGCAGGACCGAGATCGCCCCGGAACCAGTCGTGCGACCGGCGGCATCGACAACTCTGTCGACTACGGCGGGGTCACCTCCGTTGTTGACGATAATGAGTTCCCAGTCCCGGAATGTCTGCTGCTGGACGCTGGCGATGGCCCTGGCCAGGAGGACCGGACGCTCGTACGTCCGCATGATGACGGCAACCTTCATAACGATGGGGACAGGCTACTTGTGCGGAAAGGGTCGCGTTGCCGACTGGGCATCGGTCAGTTCTGGAGGAGAGCGTCCAGGACTGCCGTGCGCGACCGATTGCTCGTCGCGATGCATGAGTCGGGAATGTCCTGCGTGAATTGAACGTCCAGCGCTTCGAGGCGGTCGAGCAATTCGGGCAGGCGATCGACACATGCTCCCGGCATGTCATGCAAGACCATCACTGTGTGTTCCATGGACCGTACGTGTGCCAGGGCGGTGTCGACCCACCCGGTCGGATCATCCCAATCATGTGGCACCGAGTTCCACAGCACGGTGCGGTAGCCGCCGTCGACGAGCCGC
>JBEGJV010000203.1:0-2638 GCA_041184385.1 Actinomycetota bacterium | reverse complement strand
GAAGGGCCGCAAGAACGGTTCTTCGAGCAATCAGTGCCTGCTCACGTCTACGGTGGGCATCACTTCATTGGGGTAAATTGCCCGTCGTTGACCGATTGACGGTCGTGCATTGTCTTTCAGGGGGGACACGTGAGCCAGTTTTGCACCAAATGCGGACAGCCGAAATCAGTGAATGTGCAGTTCTGCACTTCATGTGGTTGGGGCGGGGAGGCCAGTTCTTCGAGCAAGGATTCGATGCCTGCCGAAGTCGACCAGACCATCTCGAGTCCGGAACAATCCGGTGCCGGGTTCCCCGAGGCAACGCCTCTTGACAATCAAGAAAGCCCCGCGGAAATCGCCGCCACTTCCAGGAAGTTCTGGCAGGCGCGATGGTTCAAGGTGGCTGCTTCAGTCCTGCTGGTTGTCGGAGTCGGCGCAGGAGGTCTTCTTGTGGGGCGCAATTCCGTCGACACGGAGAAGATCCGAAAAATCGGCTACGACGAAGGCAGGGAAGTCGGGTACGACGACGGTTACTCGGCGGGTGAGACGTCAGGTCGAGCCTCGGGAAAGCAGGAGGGTTACACCTCCGGATACGCGGACGGATGCCGAAATGTCTTCTCGTTCTCGGACATGACTGCTGATTACGTGGTTCCGTACGACCCGTTCAGCTACTGGGACAAGTATCCGGGCGACTACTACAAGTCCAGCAACAGTTGTTGATCCGGTCCTTGCGCGACAATCAGTCGTCGTCGTTGTCGCGCAGGAACGCTTCCAGTTCGGCGGCAAGGTCGTCGCCGGTGGGCATCATGCGTTCTGTCATCTGGTCGTGACGGCGCTCGAGCATGTTGATGTAGCCGAGTGCCTGTGCGTCGTCCTCGACTGCTGAGTCGTGCAGTTCCTGCCAGCGCGCAATCTCGTCCACCAGGTTCGCGTGGTCGGTGGGCACGCCGAGTACGTGCTGCAGGTGCTGCAGAAGCGCAGCGGCGCTCTTCGGGTGCTGCGCGTTCATGAGGTAGTGGGGGACACCCACGCGCAGGCTGACGTTCGGGATGTTCGCGCGGTCAAAGGCCTCCAGCATCACGCCGGCAACGCCGGTGGGGCCCTGGTAACGGGGCATCGTCAGGCCGAGACGGGCGGCGAGGTCGGTGTTCGTGGTCGAACCCACCACGAACGGCACGCGCGTGTGCGGGACCTGCTCTGCTGCCGCACCAAGCGACACGACCAGTTCGATGCCGAGCCCGCGCACGACGTCGACGATGCAGTTCACGAACGTGGGCCACGCCAGGTGCGGCTCGATGCCGTTCAGGACGACGAGGTCGCGTGAGCCTTCGGGATAGCGGATGACGGAGAACTCGTTCTCGGGCCAGCGCAACTGACGGTCGCCGTCCTCGTCGTTGTAGACCTCGGGACGGGCCTGGGTGAAGTCGAAGAACGGGTCGGGGTCGATGTCGGCAACGACCGTGTAGTCGCGTTCCTTCAGCATCCAGTCGAGCGCGGAGGTGGCGACGCCGCCGATGTCGAAGAGGCCCTGCAACGCGATGAGGAGCACGGGGTTGCGGAGAGGGGCGACCTCTTCCCAGTAACGCTCCAGGACCTCGTCGACGTCGATCGGCACGTGAGCCAATCTACGGGCGAAAACGCCCCACCCGTGCGGGTGGTCAGGCCTTCAGGTGCTCGACGACGGAGTCGATGCAGCGCGTCAACTGCGCGACATCGGCCGGGTCGATGGCGGGGAACATGCCGATGCGCAACTGGTTGCGGCCGAGCTTGCGGTAGCTGTCTGTGTCGACGATTCCGTTCGCGCGCAGGACCTTGCAGATGTCATTTGCATCGACACCGTCGATGTCGATGGTGCCGACCACGTTCGAACGCTGCGCGAGGTCCTTCACGAATGGCGTCGCGTAGTCCCGCGAGTCGGCCCACGAGTAGAGCGTGCGCGCCGACTCGGCGGAACGTCCGGCCGCAAAGGGGAGACCACCGTTCGAGTTCATCCACTTCAACTGGTCGTCGAACATGATGAGCGTGGCGAGGGCCGGTGTGTTGTACGTCTGGTTGGCCACGCTGTTGTCGAGCGCGATGGACAGGTCGAGGGAGGCGGGCATCCATCGCTTCGATGCCTTGATCTCCTTGATGCGCTCGATGGCCTTCGGTGAGCATGCCGCGAACCACAGGCCACCGTCGCTGGCGAAGCACTTCTGCGGGGCGAAGTAGTAGACGTCCACCTCGCCCGGTTTCCACGCGAGACCGCCGGCCGCTGACGTCGCGTCGACGACGACGAGACCGTCGCCTGCGGGGCGCTTCGGGGTCATCATGACGCCGGTCGACGTCTCGTTGTGGGGGAAGGCATAGACATCGCAGGACGGGTCGGCCACGAGCTCCGGGTGCGTGCCCGGCTCGCTGGAAACGACGACCGCATCTTCCAGGTGCGGCGCTGCATTCGAGGCCTCCGCGAACTTGCCGCCGAACTCGCCGAACACCAGGTGCTGGCTGCGCGTGCGGATCAGGCCGAAAGTGGCGGCGTCCCAGAACACCGTGGAGCCACCGTTCCCGAGGACGATCTCCCAGCCGTCGGGGAGACCGAAGAGCGACACCAAACCGTCACGCACCGAACCGACGATGTCCTTCACCGGTGCCTGACGGTGGGACGTACCCATCACCG
>JBEGJV010000202.1:0-2647 GCA_041184385.1 Actinomycetota bacterium | reverse complement strand
TGCGCACACCGTTGGCGATCGTGCGGTGGCGCTCCGCCGCGTCGAGCACGGGGAGATCATCGAAGCAGAGCGTGATGACCCTGCAACCCACATCGATGACGGGTTGCATCTTGGCAACCACATCAGCGACGGTTGCATCGTTGCCCGGGGTCAGCGCAACGGACACCGTGACCCTCCCGCTGCGGGAGATCAAGCCGGCGAAATTCGCGACCTCATCCGCGGTGAAAGCTTCGCGCCACGCATCGCGGTGGCGCGGCTCGCTCTTCGGCGCCCACACGTAGGCGTCTGCTCCCATCTCCGCGAGCGCATCGATGCACGCGAGTCTCTCTGCCTGTGACCACGGGTCACCGTAGAAACCCTCGATCACACCGAACGGCCGGGACGACATCCGTTGCAGGCTAGACGAGCACCACTTCCCCATGACCTACTGTTGCGACATGGGAACGAAGAACGTCACGCTCGGGTACACAGCCGGTTACTGGGGCAGCGGGCCGCCGGCGGGCGCACTAGAAGCCATCAAGGAAGCGGACAAGCTCGGCTTCGACAGCGCGTGGACGGCGGAGGCGTACGGCAGTGACGCACTGACGCCGCTCGCGTGGTGGGGATCGCACACCGAGAACATCAGGCTCGGCACATCGATCATCCAGATGAGCGCGCGCACCCCTGCCGCAACGGCGATGGCCGCGATGACCATGGACCATCTCTCGGGCGGTCGGTTCATCCTCGGACTCGGTGCGTCGGGTCCCCAGGTGGTGGAGGGCTGGTACGGCCACCCGTACCCGAAGCCGCTCGCGCGCACACGTGAGTACGTGGAGATCATCCGCCAGATCGTGCGGCGCGACCAACCGGTCGACTACCACGGTGCGTTCTACGACATGCCGTACAAGGGAGGCGCGAACCTCGGCAAGCCGCTGAAGAGCACGATCCACCCGTACCGCAGCGAGATCCCGATCTTCCTAGGAGCAGAAGGACCGAAGAACGTCGCACTCGCCGGCGAGATCTGCGACGGATGGCTGCCGTTGTTCTTCTCCCCGAAGGAGGATGCGTTCTACCGCAACTGTCTCGCGGAGGGTTTCGCGAGGAGCGGCGAGCCGGGCAAGGCCGACAGGTTCGAGGTGGCCATCCCCATCACAGTCGTGCCCGGTGATGACGTCGAGAAGTGCGCCGATGCCGTGCGGCCGTTCCTTGCCCTCTACGCAGGCGGGATGGGTGCTCGTGGTGCGAACTTCCACTTCGAGGTGTTCGCGCGCATGGGGTACGAGGACGTCGCACTGAAGGTGCAGGACCTCTACCTGGCCGGCAAGAAGAACGAGGCCGCGGCCGCCATCCCGCTGTCGATGGTGGAGGATGTCGCCCTCGTCGGACCGATCGCGAAGATCAAGGACGAGGCGGCGAAGTGGCGCGAGACCTGCATCACCACGTTCCTGGTGGGCGGACCCGCACCGATGCTGTCGAAGTACGCAGAGGCACTCCTGGGCTGATGCCTGTCATCACGCGCTGCACCCATCTGGAAGAATTGACCACGTGATCACGCCCCCTGCGTACCTCTCCCCCTCATCCATCGGCACGTACAGGCAGTGCCCGCAGAAGTTCAAGCTCAGCCGCATCGACCGCATCAGCGAGCCGCCCACCTGGTACACCCATCTCGGCACGTTCGTCCATGACGTCCTCGAGCACATGTACCAACAGGACCCCGACCAGCGCACCATCGAGCACGTCCGCACCCTCGCCACGCAGCGCTGGGCCGACGGGGACTGGCAGGCACAGGTCGAGGCGCTCGCCGAGAAGCCCGGTTCCATTGCCGATTTCAAGAAGCAGGCGTTCGGGTGCATGTCGAACCTCTTCCAGATCGAGGACCCCGCCAGCACCGAGTTCGACGGCATGGAGCACGAGGTCACCGCAACGGTCGAAGGCGTCGAACTCAAGGGATTCATCGACCGTTTCATGTTCGGCGAGGACGGCATCGTCATCTCGGACTACAAGACCGGCAAGGTGCCGAACGAGCGGTTCACGTCCGAGGACGACAAGTTCTTCCAGTTGCTGGCCTATGCCCTCATGCTGCAGGAGGCCGACCAGGAGGAGACATCGAAGGTGCAGTTGCTGTACCTGGCAAAGCCTGTGGTGCACGAACTCGCGGTCACACCGGTCAAGCTCTCGATCGCAAAGGGCACCATCGTGGAGACCAAGGAAGGTGTCGATGCCTCGTGCGACAGCGGTGAGTTCCACTGCAACGTGGGCAAGCTGTGCGACTGGTGCTTCTACAAGAAGACCGGTGACTGCCCCGCCTTCAAGAAGTAGCCGTCACGCATCCTCGTCGTGCTGCTCGTGTGGTACGGGGATGCGCCGCTTCTCCGCCGCAGAGTCCACCGCGTGCACCGTGCGGTGAGCCACGAACGCGGCAACTGCCGTGAACGGGACCAACCCGATCTGACCGCTCATCTCTGCCACCACCACCGATGCGAGCACCGGTGCGTGGAGGCCCACGCTCAACCCCGCCGCCATCCCGATGAGGATGCCGTCCCAGTGGTTGCCGGGCAGGTTCACGCCGAGTGTCTCCAGTCCCACGTACGTGGCGAGCACCCATCCCGCGCCGCCTGCAGACGCAATACCGAAGGCGTTAAATCCTGCGCCGATATAGAGGTTATCC
>JBEGJV010000201.1:0-2681 GCA_041184385.1 Actinomycetota bacterium | reverse complement strand
CAGCAGCTCGTAGGGGCTGCTGCTCCAGTACGGGCACACGACAATGGCGTGTTCGTTCTTCAGGACGAACCGCTCGCCGTCCGCCTCGACGTCGCTGGTGGTGCAGACGATGCAGCCGCCCTTGAAGCGCTCGAACGCACGCTCTTCCTCGAGGATCTCGCCCGGGACGAACGGGAGACCGAGCAGCTGGCCGTGCGGATGGGCGAGCGAGGCGCCGGCCTCGCGGCCGTGGTTCACGATGGCCTGCGTGTAACGGATGTTCGGCATCTCGCTGTGCGCACGGAAGCGCGCGCGGAGCGTCTTCATCATGTCGGCGATCACCTCGTCGGTGAAACGCTCGAGACGGTCGTCGTGGTCGCGCGTGAACACGAACACCTCGTGGATGCCGCTCGCCTCGGCCATCACGTGGACCGGTCCCATGTTGCGCACCGAGAGCGTCTCGTCGCCGACGAAAGCGGGGTAGCGGTTCTGCACCACCCGCATGGTCCAGTCGCCGTTCCCGTCCAGCACCTCCGTCAACGACGGGTCGGGATTCACCGCGTCGGGACAGAACGGGCACGGGAGGTTCGGGTCGGATTCCACCTGGGTGGCACGCGGCGCGAAGTCAGTGGCGCGCTGTGCGCGGTCCGGAACGATGGTGACCCACCGGCCGGTCAACAGGTTCAGACGAAGTTGACTCACTGCCCACAAAGGATAGGTGTGAACGGCGCACTTGCGTGTGCCACCCGCCTATGCGGGGCAGTACACGGACACATGTCGCCGAGATTCGGGGGTGAAGGCGGTCGAGCCTCCGTCGGCATGGCGTTCCAGCAGGCGCAGACCGGCCTTTTCGGCAAGGGCATCGAGCTCGTGGGGCATGAGATACCGCACCGCCCACGGCCGGAGCCGCACGGGTGACCCGTTCACGAGTTCCACGAACTGCCCCACGATCCGTTGGTCGGCCTCGTCGTGACGACTCACGCTCAGCACCACGGATTCGGTGGTGATCGAGCGGATGGTGACGCGGTCACCGCCGGTGTCAGCGCCGGGGACGAAGGCATCGATCACCAGGCGGCCGTCATCGCGAAGGACGGAACGCACCAGCACGAGGGACCGTGTCATGGCCCCGGCGTCGGCCAGGTTGAAGAAGGTGTTGTACCCGCAGAACACGAGGTCGTACTCGCCCCCGGGCAGTGACTCCGAGAAGTCACCGATCACGAGTTCGGAGTTCGCGAGGGACGGGACCGCCCGGGCGCGGTCGATCATCGCACTCGAGGTGTCGATCCCGGTCAACCTGTCCGCGGTGCCCGCGCGCGCCGTGACCAGTCGGTCGAGCAACCTGCCCGTGCCCACGCCGAGCTCCAGCACCCCGGCCGGCCGGGGAGGGAGGTGCCTCGTCAGTGCGTCGACGAGATCGTGGTCGCCGAGCGTCCGGTACCACTCGTCGTAGACGTCCGCGAAGGCGTCGCCGTACGACGACGGTGTGTATCCATGCAGCCCGAATGGGTTGTCGCTCACCGGGCAATTCCACCACGGCAAGGCCGCCCGAACCGCATCGGTAGCCTGAACCCCATGCCGGGTTCCTCAGTCGCGAGATGGGTCTATCTCGACCATGCGGCATCCACGAACATGCACCCCGCGGCCGTGGAGGCGATGTCGCACTACCTGGCCGAGGGGCATGCCAACCCGTCCGGCTCGCACCGCATGTCCCGCGACTCGCGAAAGGTCATCGACGAGGCCCGTGACATCGTTGCGTCGATCATCGGGTGCAAGCCGGGCGAGATCATCTTCACGAGCGGTGGCACCGAGGGTGCGAACGCGGCCGTTCTCGGGGCCGTGCGCCGCCACGGTGGCCGTGCCGTCTGTTCGGCTGCGGAGCACCATGCGGTGCTGCACTGTGTGGAGCACGTCGGCGGCACCGTCGTGGCGGTCACGGCGGGTGGGACGATCGACACCGACGAACTCGAGCGGGTTCTCGCCGACGACCCCGACGTGAGCGTCGTGTCCGTGATGGCCGTGAACAACGAGGTGGGCAGCATCACCGATCTTGCTGCGGTGTCGCGCATCGTGCGTGCGCGCGCGCCACGAGCAGTGCTCCACACTGACGCCGTGCAGGCGGCGTGCTGGCTCGACCTCTCGCAACTGTGGCCGCACGTCGACGTGCTCACACTGTCGGCGCACAAGTTCGGCGGGCCGAAGGGCGTCGGGATCATGGTGCAGCGCGAGGGAACGGTGCTCGAGCCCCTGATTCTCGGCGGTGGCCAGGAACGTGACCGGCGCAGCGGCACCCACAACACCGCCGGCATCGTCGGTGCCGCGGTCGCGCTCGCCGTGAACAACAACGACCGCACTGAAACGGTCCGGCGGTTGGCCGAACTGCGCCGCCAACTCGTCGATGGCATCACGTCGGCTGTCCCGTGCGCGACTGAGACGTTGAGGGATTCGGTCGCCGGGGTGGCCCACCTGTGCTTCGAGGGACTCGAGAGTGAGTCGCTGTTGTTCCTGCTCGACGAACAGGGTGTGTGCGTCTCCGCGGCTTCGGCATGCGCGAGCGGCGCGATGGAGCCGTCCCACGTTCTCGCGGCCATGGGAGTGCCGAGGTCCCGCATGATGGGGTCGATCCGTTTCAGCCTCGGTCACGACACCACCGGGGAAGACATCGACCGCGCCGTCGACGTCACGGTTGCCGCAGCGCGCAGACT
>JBEGJV010000200.1:0-2684 GCA_041184385.1 Actinomycetota bacterium | reverse complement strand
TCGACCCGGCGCCAGCCCGCTGTCGCGATGATGTCACGGAACATCGGGTCACCGTTGATGACGGCCGGGTAGTTCATGACCTCGGCGACACCGATGGCACCGAACTCCTCGATGAGGCGGCGGACATCGTCCACGCCGAATGCCGCACCGGCGGACGCGAAGGGTGATTCCGGCACGCAACTGCTCGCCGCCACGCCGAACGTGAACGGCAGCTTCTCGGCGGAGTCGATGAGGGCGGCGATGCCCTCGACGCCGGCGACGTTCGCGATCTCGTGCGGGTCGGCGGCGACGGCGGTGGTGCCCATCGGCAGCACGGCGCGCACGTACTCGCTGACCCACATCTTCGACGACTCAAGGTGCATGTGCGCATCGACGAAACCAGGCGTCAACCAGCATCCCGTGACGTCGATGATCTCCTTCGCCTCGCGGTGGCCCCACCCGGCGATGACACCGTCGGCGATCGCAAGGTCCGTCCGCACCCATTCGCGCGTGACGGGCGAGAGAACGTGTCCGCCCTTCAACAGGATGTCGGCGGGTTCGTCACCGCGGGCGACTGCGAGTGCGCGGAGTGATGCGGGAGGGCGTGCCATGCGTGAATTCTATGTGTCACCACCTGTTCCGATGACCCGCGGAACTAGCGTGGAAGCGTGAAGAACGTGTTGCGGAACGACACACCGGGTCTGCGCCGGGCGTGGCACCCGGTGCTCGAGATTGCGCAGCTCGGTGACGGCCTGCAACGGGTGGAGCTGCTCGGCGAGGGCTACGTGATCGGCCGCATCAACGGTGAGATCGTCGCGTTCCCCGACCGCTGCCCCCACCGCAACGCACGCCTCAGTGACGGCACGGTCGTCAGTGTGGGCGGCGCGGCCGTCGGTTCGGGGTCCACCCAGCACATCCAGTGCCCGTACCACGGATGGGAGTTCGACGGCACCGGTTCGTGCTCGTTCATCCCCGCGCTCGGGGAAGGCGCCACTGTTCCGCCCACGTCCCATCTCGTCCCCGCCCGCGTGCAGGTGAAGTACGGGCTCGTCTGGATCGCCCCCGAGGAACCGGTGTGCGGCATCCTCGACATCCCCGCATTCGACGACCCGTCGATGCAGGTCATGTGGCTGCCGTGCACCGACATCAACGCGACAGCCGGCCAGTTCATCGACAACTTCCTCGACTTCGGCCACTTCCCCTTCGTCCACAAGGGAACGTTCGGCGCCGGGGAGGACTCCGGCATCTCTCCCTACGACGTGCAGGTGTCCGCTGACGGCTGGTCGTTCGTCGTCGAGTACCCGCACTTCATCAAGAACAACGAGGACCCCCTGGTGGCCACGGGCGAGCACCCGTTGGTGCAGCCGCGCAACATGCGCTACGAGTTCGGCACGCCGTTCATCGCCAGTCTGCGGCTCGAGCTGCCGGTCGCGGGGATGATCAACATCCTCGCCATCTTCCTGCAGCCGCTCGACGCCGACAACTCGCGCCTCTACTGCGCGATGATCCGCAACGACTGCGACACGGCGCAGAAGCAGCAGGAGGCCATCGACTACGAGCTGGCGGTGCTCGCGGAGGACCTGCGCATCATCGAGAACCTGTGGGACAACGAGATCCCCCTCGACACCGGCGCATCGGCCGACGGCACCGTGCCGCCGCAGACGCACACGCGCGCGGACCGCAACACGGTCGAGTTCCGGCGCATCATGAAGCGCCTCATCAACTCCTGACGACCGCAACGCCCGGGCGCCGCGCCATCACTGGCGGAACAGGAGGGATTTGAACCCCCGGGCCTTTTGGGCCGTCCGCTTTCAAGGCGGGTGCATTAGTCCGCTCTGCCACTGTTCCGTCCGACACGCTATCGGCGCGGTGGCTGGGTGGTGCCCTAGCGGCGCACCTGGGCGCGCAATGACGTCACCCAGTCATCAGCAGATTGCCAACGGGCATCTGCATGTTCGCGGGCGGTGTGGGCGTGCTCGCCCGCTGCCGGGTACGAACCGAGGAACTTCACGTCCCCCTGCTTCGCACGCAGTTCGCGCAGTGCGTCCGCGACGAGCTCGTCATCGACGTGGCCGTCCGCGTAGATGATGAAGCAGTAGTCACCGAGACCACCGGCCTTCGTCGGCCGTGACGACAACAACGACAGGTTGATGCGCCTGGCGGCGAACTCCTGCAGGATCGAGATCAACGAGCCGGGCTCGTCGGCGCGCTGGAACACGACGATGCCGGTCTTGTCGTGGCCGGTCGATGCGGGAACACCCTCTCGAGCAACGAGGATGAATCTCGTCTGGTTGCCTGCGTGGTCGGCGATGTTCCGCGCGAGAACGTCCAGGCCGTACAGCGCAGCGGCGTTCGCGGGTGCCAATGCGGCGACTCCCGTCGCACCGGACGAGATCTTCTCGCCCACCAGGCGAGCTGCGTCGGCCGTGCTGTTGGCCGCGAGGACCTCGGCAGACGCGACGTTGTTGCGCAGCCATGCAGCGCACTGCGCCGTCGCGACGGGGATCGAGTACACCTCTGTGACCGACCCGAGCGATGCACCGGCCGCACCCAGCAGGCAGTGCTCGATGTCCAGCACCACCTCGCGCTGGATGAGGAGCTCGTAGTCGAAGATCAGCGCGTCCTGCGTGAAGTTCACCGTGCCCTCGATCGAGTTCTCGATCGGCACGAAGCCCGCGTCGACGGCACCGGACGCGACAGCGTCG
>JBEGJV010000199.1:0-2701 GCA_041184385.1 Actinomycetota bacterium | reverse complement strand
CTTGCCGTCGAGAATGCCCATGTTGTCCCCCTGTGTGTACGAACCGAAACTACGCCACGCGCACACCGCTGTGAGAACCTAGACCCATGCAAGATGGCAGCAAAAAGGCAATCGCCGCGGCGTTCGTCGCGAACCTCGGCATCGCCGTGTCGAAATTCGTCGGGTTCCTCATCACCGGGTCGGCCGGCCTCGCCGCCGAATCCGTCCACTCGCTCGCCGACACCGCCAACCAGGGCCTGTTGTTCCTCGGCGGCACCCGCGCCGCGCGTGCCCGTGACGACGACCACCCGTTCGGGCACGAGCGCGAGCGGTTCTTCTGGGCCTTCGTCGTGGCCCTCATCCTGTTCAGCATGGGTGGCCTCTTCGCGCTGTACGAGGGCATCCAGAAGCTGCGCCACCCGCACGAGACCGAGAACATGATGGTGGCAATCGTCATCCTCAGCGTGGCCATCGTCCTGGAAGGCTTCTCCCTGCGCACGGCCGTCAAGGAAACCGCCCACGTGAAGCCCGCCGGGCAGAGCTACTGGCAGTTCATCCGCACCGCCAAGCAGCCCGAACTCCCCACGGTGCTCATGGAGGACATCGCCGCACAGACCGGCCTCGTCATCGCGCTCGCCGGCGTGCTGCTTGGCCACTACACCCACAACCCGCGCTGGGATGCGGCGGGTTCCGTGGCCATCGGAGTGCTGCTGATCGTGGTCGCCGTCATCCTCGGCGTCGAGATGAAGAGCCTGCTGATGGGCGAGACCGCGTCCCCGGAGAACCGCATTGCCCTGTCCCGGGCGTTGCGCGGTGCAGACCACGTGCGCGACGTCATCTACATGCACACCGAGCACGTCGGCCCCGAGGTCATCCTCGTGGCAGCCAAGGTGATTTTCGACCCCGCATTGCACGCCGACCAGGTGAGC
The DNA here is from genome assembly GCA_041184385.1 of Actinomycetota bacterium. Lineage (GTDB taxonomy): Bacteria > Actinomycetota > Acidimicrobiia > Acidimicrobiales > Ilumatobacteraceae > UBA2093. Next base: position 1,793 of record JBEGJV010000199.1, on the reverse strand, counting down.
CGCGCCATCGACGCCGCCGAGGAAAAGATGCGCGCCGCCGTGCCGCACGCGAAGTTCATCTTCATCGAACCCGACACAGCCCGGGCCTGAACCCCGCAATAGGGCCACACTGTGCCGATCCGCGGCACGCACCGCCTGACGCGCCACCTGTGCGTGTCGCTAGTCTGAAGACACAACCAGACGGGGAGCTCGCACGAACGGCGGGCTGAGAGGGTGAACGCGCTCACCGACCCGAGAACCTGATCCGGGTAATGCCGGCGGAGGGACCATGACACATCGCCACGCGATCATCTACACAGGCGGGGACGCACCGCACGAACGAGCGCACCACACCGCCGCCGTCATCGCTGCAAACACCGACTCCGAAACGCTCGTCATCGCGGCCGATTCCGGCTGGGAACACGCCGTCATTGCAGGCCGTGTGCCGGACATCCTCGTTGGTGACATGGATTCCATCAGCGAGGCGCACCTCGCGCAGGCACGTGCATCGCACACCGACGTCATCGTGTACGACCCCGACAAGGACGAGACCGACACCGAGATCGCCCTCGTAACCGCCATCGACAACGGCGCCACGCACATCACAGTGATTGCCGGCGGCGGTGACCGACCCGACCACGTGTTCGCGATGCTCCACTCCCTCGCGTCGCCACGGTTCGCATCGGCACGCATCGACGGTCACCTCGGCGCCAGCCGCTTCCACGTGTGCCACGCCCACCGACCCGTCGACATCCACACGCAGCCGGGTGACACCGTGTCGTTGCTGCCCGTCGGCGGCGACGCAATCGTCAGCGCCGACAACCTGAAGTGGCCGCTCGTGCGCGAGACCCTGCACGCGCGTGCGTCCCGCGGCGTCAGCAACGTTGCCACCGGTCGCGTCGACATCGCGGTGCACGAAGGCACCCTCATCGCATTCACCACACCCCCGGCACACCAAGGAGACCCACAATGAGACGGAATACGGCAATCGCCCTGCTTGCGGCATCCCTCGTGGCGTTCGGCGCATGCGGGAACGGCACCTCGAGCAACGACACGAAGCCCACCATTGCCGCCACCGACGCGAACCCGCAGGAAGTCACCCTCCTCGCCTATGACGCGTTCACCCCGGCCGAGGGAATCTTCGACGACTTCGAGAAGCAGACCGGCGCGAAGGTGAAGGTGGTGACCGGCGGCGACTCCGGCACGGTCATCAGCAAGGCGATCCTGACCGCGGGCAACCCCGAGGGCGACGTGCTGTGGGGAGTGGACAACACCACCATCGCCCGTGCGAAGGCGGCGAACCTTCTCGACAGCTACGAACCCGTCGACACCGGCGACGTGTGCGTGAACTACTCGACGTCCTGGTACGCGAAGAAGAAGCTCGCGCCGCCGACATCACTCGACGACCTCGTCAAGCCCGCCTACAAGGACCAACTGGTGGTACAGGACCCCGTGAACTCCTCCCCCGGTCTCGCGTTCCTACTCGCCACAATCCAGAAATACGGCGACGGTTGGCGCGACTACTGGCGCGCATTGAAGGCGAACGGCGTGCGCATCGTCGCCGACTGGACCACCGCGTGGACGGTGGAGTACGCGGGCGGCGGCAACCCCGGCACGCGGCCCATGGTGGTCAGCTACGGCAGCAGCCCGCCCGCCGAGATCGTCTATGCGGCCGACCCGAAGAACCCGCCGACGCAGCCCGACTCGGCGATCATCGAAGCCACGTGCTTCCGCCAGACCGAGTATGTGGGCGTGCTGCGCGGCTCGAGGAACCCGAACAACGCGCGCAAGCTGGTGGACCACCTGCTCGGCAC
>JBEGJV010000198.1:0-2717 GCA_041184385.1 Actinomycetota bacterium | reverse complement strand
TTCATGGCGTGCGGACAGGCAGCCGGCGCCGTGAAGGAGATCGTGCCGGCACGCCAGGTCGTCGAGGAATTCATGGACGGCTGCCGCAGGGCCATCGCGCGCCTGTCGTCCCTCTGACAGTGAGCGGCGTCCGCGACTCGGCAGAGGAGGTCTGGCAGGAGACGATCCTGCCGACGCTGTGCGAGTACGTGCGCATCCCGAACGTGTCGGCCGCATACGACGCGCAGTGGCGCGAGCACGGACACATGATGCGCGCCGCCGAACTGATGCGCGACTGGTGCCTCTCGCGACCGATCGCGGGGATGACGGTCGAACTGCTCACCCATGAATCACTGAGTCCGCTCCTCATCATCGAGATCGACGCGTCGGGCACGGACCGCGACGACACGGTCCTGCTGTACGGCCATCTCGACAAGCAACCGGAGATGACCGGATGGCGCGCTCCGTACGGCCCCTGGGAACCGGTGATCGACAACGGACGGCTCTACGGGCGCGGCGGCGCCGACGACGGGTACGCGGTCTTTGCCTCCCTCACCGCCATCGAGCTCGCCCAGCGCGAGGGACGTCCGCACACCCGCTGTGTCGTGCTGATCGAGGCGAGCGAGGAGAGCGGCAGCATCGACCTGCCGGCGTGGCTCGACATCATCGCGCAACGACTGCGCACGCCGTCACTCGTCGTCTGCCTCGACTCGGGTTGTCTCGACTACGAGCGCATGTGGGTCACCACGTCGTTGCGCGGTCTCGCCGACGGTGTCCTCACAGTGGACGTCCTGGAGGAGGGCGTCCACAGCGGCGACGCGAGCGGAGTCGTGCCGTCGTCGTTCCGCATCGCGCGCAACCTGCTCGACCGCCTGGAGGACTCGGCAACCGGCCACATCACGCTCCCGGCGCTGCACGCCGACATCCCGGCCCACCGGGTGCGAGAGGCGGCGCAAACGGCAGCCGAATTCCCGCAGCCGATTTCCGAGCACTTCCCGTTCGCCGGCTCGACCAGGCCGATGACCGCGGACCCGACCGAACAGTTGCTGAACCGCACGTGGAGACCGACGCTCTCCACCACCGGTGCCGACGGGTGGCCGCCCACGAACCGCGCGGGCAACGTGCTGCGTCCCGGGACGTCGCTGCGCCTCTCGTTCCGGCTCCCGCCCACGTGCGATGCGGATGCGGCGCTGCGCGCAATCATCGACACGCTCGAGACCGACCCTCCGCATTCCGCCTCCGTCTCGTTCACCGACACCCACGCGGCATCGGGGTGGGACGCGCCTGCGTTCGACCCGTGGTTGACGCACGCACTCACGGAGGCATCACTCGCCACGTTCGGGGAGGAGCCCCGCACGTTCGGCGAGGGTGGGAGCATCCCGTTCATGGGCATGCTCGGCAGTCGCTTCCCCGCCGCGCAGTTCGTCATCACCGGCGTGCTCGGGCCGGGGGCGAACGCACACGGCCCGAACGAGTTCATGCACATCGACACGGCGGTGAGCCTGACGGCGGCCATGTCACTCATCCTCTCCGCGCACGCCGACAGGCCGTAGGGTCGCCCCGTGTTCTCCCTCCTGCGGCGCAACCGCAACATCCGTCTTGTCGTCTCCGCCCAGGTCATCAGCTACCTCGGTGACTGGTTCACCTTCGTCGCGCTTGCCGGCCTCGTGCAGGACCTCACCGACTCGAAGTTCCTCGTGTCCGTTGTGATGGTGTCGTTCACCTTCCCGTCGTTCCTGATGTCCCCCATCGCCGGGCCCGTGTCCGACCGTTTCGACAGACGCAAGATCCTCGTGGTCGTCTCGTTCGCCCAGGCGGTCGCGGCTCTCGGCCTGCTGACCGTGGACACCGGGCGCGTGTGGACGGCGTTCCTCTTCCAGGGTCTGATCGCCGCACTCGCCTCCTTCGTGGGTCCGTCCACCTCGGCGTCCATCCCGAACCTCGTCGACAACGAGGAGGACCTGCGCATCGCGAACGCAATCACCGGCAGCACCTGGGGCGTGATGCTGGCACTCGGCGCGGCACTGGGCGGCGTGTTCGCTGCAGCATTCGGCCGGGACGCCGCGTTCATCGCCGACGCGGTCAGTTTCGTTCTCGCCGGTGTGCTCTTCCTCATGATCAACCGGGCCACGCAGACCCACGACACGTCGGCGGGGGCACGCGCGAAGGTGCGCCCGGTCGCCGACATGAAGGAGGCGATCCACGTCGCCCGGCAGGACCCCGTGATTCTCGCCCTCATGTCCTCGAAGATGACCTACGCCATCGGCGCGGGCATCGTCAGCCAGCTGGCGGTTCTCGCCTCAACCGCGTTCCACTCCGGGGACACCGGGCGCGGGATGCTCATTGCGGCGCGCGGTCTCGGGGCAGGAATCGGGCCGATAGTGGCGAGCAAGTTCATCGGCAAGGATCTGTCGCGGCTGTTGCTCATCTGCGGCGTCGCCAGTCTCGGGTTCAGCGTGTGCTACTTCGGTGCAGCGGTCAGCCCCGGCCTCGCGGTTGCGTTCGTGTTCGTGGCCGTCGCGCACTTCGGCGGTGGCGCACAGTGGGTGATGTCATCGGTGGGTCTGCAGACGCGCGCCCCCGACCACGTGCGCGGGCGGGTCCTCTCGGGGGACTTCGCACTTGTCTCCCTCGTCATCGCGTCGACGAGCATCGTTGCGGGGCTCACCAGCGAGAGCATCGGGGTCCGCCCCGCGATGATGATGTTCGCCGGCGTCGCAGCGGTGGCGAGCACCGGC
>JBEGJV010000197.1:0-3035 GCA_041184385.1 Actinomycetota bacterium | reverse complement strand
TACCGGGCCTTCTTCGCGTTGCCCGAGGACATGACGAACGCGAGCGGCCAGACCACCAACGCGGTCTACGGGTTCACCACGATGCTCGTGAACCTCATCAAGGAGCACAAGCCCGACGGCGTCGTAGTGGTGTTCGACCGACCGGAGCCGACGTTCCGTCACGAGGCCATCCCCGAGTACAAGGCGCAGAGGGAGAAGGCACCCGAGACCCTCCGGTCCCAGCTCGGTGTCATACGCGAGCTCCTCGATGTCTTCGGCATCACGTGGCTCGAGATGGCGGGGTTCGAGGGTGACGACCTGATCGCGACGATGGCCGACCGCGCGGAGCGCGAGGGACGCGACATCCTGATCGTCACCGGCGACCGTGACAGTTACCAACTCGTTCATGACCCCCACGTGCGAGTGCTGTACAACAAGCGCGGCGTCAGCGACTACGCCATCTACGACGAGGCGGGCATCCTCGAGCGCACGGGCGTGACGCCCGCCCAGTACCCCGACTACGCAGCCCTCCGCGGTGACCCGAGTGACAACCTCGACGGCATCCCGGGCGTGGGGGAGAAGACGGCGGCGAAACTCGTCACGCAGTACGGGAACCTCGCGGCGGTGCTCGCAGCGGCCGACGAACAGACACCCAAGCTGAAGGCCAACCTGCACGAGCATGGCGAGCGCGTGACGCGCAACGCGTCGATGATGGTCCTGCGCCGGGACGTCCCGATCGACGTCGACCTCGGGTCGCTTGCCCCCGCACCGGACATGCCCGCATTGCGCCGCCTCTTCGAGTTCCTCGAGTTCAAGACCATGACGAAAAGGGTGGACGACCTGGTGAAGGACCGCGGTTGGGCCGTGCGCGGGGATGCCGACCCGCGACCAACGGGCTCGCCATCGACGGAATCCACGCCCGCGGAGATCACGTTCGGGGCCACGAGGACGCTGGACGCCGCCGGGGCCGCGCAAGTGATCACATCGCTTCCCGAACTCGTCGTCGCTGCCAGATGGGAAGGCGACCCCGGGCGGTCCCCGCTGGCCGGGATGTCCGTCGTCATCGATGCAGTGACGGGTGAGACCGGTTGGATCCCGTCGGACGTCATCACTGATGCGAAGGTCGGGGGCGCCGTCGCATCCCACCGTGCCGTGGTCGCGCACGACGCGAAGCCGATCATGCGGTCGCTGCTGTCAGCCGGGATCGACATGCAGGGACTCGTCCTCGACACCCAGATCGCGACGTACCTGGTCGACCCCTCACGCAGCAGCTACTCGCTGGCGTCGGTGTGCCTCGACTTCCTCGGCGCGGAGCCGAGCGCCAGCGTGGAGTCAACCGGTCAGTTCGATTTCGGCGGCGAGGAAGCGGCCGCCCTCCCGAAGTCCTGCGGGGAGGACGCCGTCCTCGTCGGGCATCTCGCCTCGGTCATGAGGCAACGACTCGCTTCGATCGACAATGTGTCCCTGTACACCGAGATCGAGAATCCGCTCGTTCACGTTCTCGCGCGCATGGAACACCTCGGCATCGCGGTCGACCGCGGGGCACTGGAGAACATACGGACGCGTCTCACCGCGGAGGCCTCGGAACTCACCTCGCGTCTCTACGAGATCGCGGGCAAGCAGTTCAACGTGAACTCCACCAACCAATTGCGCGAGATCCTGTACGACGACAAGGGGCTCACGCCGGGCAAGAAGACGAAGACGGGCTACAGCACTGATGCCGCAACGCTCGAGAAGCTTCACGATGAATGGCCGGAGTTCATCGGGCCGCTCCTTCGCTACCGCGAGGTCGAGAAGCTGAGGTCCACCTACGGGGAGGGACTGCTGGCGGAGGTCGGGCCCGACTCGCGCATTCATGCGACGTTCAACCAGACCGTCGCGCGGACCGGCCGTCTCAGCAGCGACCGCCCGAACCTGCACAACATCCCGGTCCGCACCGACGAGGGCCGAGTGTTCCGCACCGCCTTCGTCGCACGGGCGGGATGCGAGCTGATGGTCGCCGACTACAACCAGATCGAGCTGCGCTGCATTGCCCACCTGGCCGACGACCCCGGACTCGTCACTGCCTTCAATGCCGGCGAGGACATCCACCGGGCCACCGCGGCGCGGGTTTTCGGCGTCGACCCCGCGAAGGTCACCCACGACCAGAGGTCGAAGGCGAAGATGGTCTCGTACGGACTTGCGTACGGCATGGAGGCGTACGGGCTCAGCCAGCGACTCGGGATCGCCGTGTCCGAGGCATCCGAGATCCTCGACTCGTACTTCGCCGCTTTCCCGAACGTGAAGAACTACATGGAGTCAGCCGTCAGCGAGGCGCGCAACAAGCAGTACACCGAGACGCTCTTCAAACGACGACGCCCTATCCCGGAATTGCTCAGCGACAACTTCCGCATCCGCCAGGCCGGCGAACGGCAGGCGATGAACGCGGCGATCCAGGGTCTCGCGGCCGACATCTTCAAGATCGCGCTCGTGCGCATCGACCAACGGCTGCGCGACCAGGGTCTGGAGGCACGTCTCGTTCTGCAGGTGCATGACGAGGTCATCGTGGAGTCGCCGGTGTCGGAGCACGACAGTGTGAACACGGTCGTGCTGGACGCAATGAAGGGTGCTGCCGAGCTGCGTGTGCCCCTCGAGGTGAACGCGGCATGGGGTCCCACCTGGGCCGAAGCCAAGGCGTGACGGATCCGTGCGTGACCGGTCACGACCATTGGTTCGAGCCGATCGCTGATCATCTCGGCGCGGCGTACCTGCGGTACTCGTTCACGAAGGGAACACGCCAGGAGGTCGATGCGGTCGTCGGGTGGCTCGGTCTGCGGCCGGGCATGCGCGTCCTCGACGTCGGGTGCGGCCCGGGACGTCATGCGCACGAACTCGCGTCGCGCGGGGTCCGTGTTCACGGGATTGACATCAGCCAGACGTTCATCGACATCGCACGGTCGTCGGATGTTGATGGTGCGACGTTCGAGCGCTTGGACGCGAGGAGCCTCACCTTCGACGCGGAGTTCGACGCGGTGATCTGTCTCTGCCAGGGTGCGTTCGGGTTGATGACGGCGAAC
>JBEGJV010000196.1:0-2825 GCA_041184385.1 Actinomycetota bacterium | reverse complement strand
GAGGTAGACCTCGATCTCGTCGCCGCACAGCGGGTTGTGGCCCTCGGCGCGCACGGCCGGCGGTGCGAGAACGCCGCGGTTGCGCGGGTTCTTGTAGTGGTCGAGGATGATCTCGCGGTAGAGGTCTTCGAGTCCGGGCATGGCGTACTTCCTGTCGGCGGGTGGTGTCAGGTTAGAGGGTGAAGAAGTCGCCTGCTTCGGCGAGCGCGTCACACAGGACGTCTGCCTCGGCGGCGGTGTTGTACAGGTAGAAACTGGCGCGCACCGTGGCGTTTGCACCGAGCAGGCGCATGAGCGGCTTGGCGCAGTGGTGGCCGGCCCGCACGCACACGTTGCGCTGGTCCAGCACCTGGCTGACGTCGTGCGGGTGCACGTCGCGGTAGGCGAAGCTGATGGTGGCGCCTCGCACGGATGCGTCGGTGCTGCCGTGGATCACGATGTCGTCGCCGAAGCGTGACTGCAGGGCGTTGAGTGCGTGGACCGTCAGTTCGTGCTCGTGTGCACGGACGTTCTGCATGCCGATCCCGCTCAGGTAGTCGACGGCCGCACCGAGACCGACGACCTCGACGATCGCCTGGGTGCCGGCCTCGAACTTGGCGGGCAGGTCGGCGCACGTGAACCCCTCGGTGCGGACGTCGGCGATCATGTTGCCGCCGCCGAGGAACGGGGGCATCGCGTCGAGCAGTTGCTCTCGTCCCCACAGCATGCCGACACCGGAGGGGCCGACCATCTTGTGGCTGCTGAACGCCATGAAGTCGGCGTCCCACGCCTGCACGTCGGTGGGCATGTGCGGCACCGACTGGCACCCGTCGACGATGGCGATCGCGCCGTGACGGTGTGCGGCCGCGACGAGGTCCTTGACCGGGTTGATCGTGCCGAGAACGTTCGACATGGCGGTGAAGGAGAACGCCTTCGCACCGTCGAGCAATTTGTCCAGGTTCGACGTGTCGAGAAGACCGTCGTGCGTGAGCGGGACCCAGCGGATCTCGAAACCCTTCTCGGCCGCGAGCATCTGCCACGGCACGATGTTTGCGTGGTGCTCCATGTGCGTCAGCACGATGGCGTCGCCGTGCCCGAGGTTCGCCCCGCCCCAGCTGCGCGCCACCAGGTTCAGGGCCTCGGTGGCGTTCTTCGTGAACACGATCTCGGCGGCGCTGCGCGCGTTGATGAACGCGGCCAGCTTCGTGCGGGTGAGCTCGAAGCGGTCGGTCGCTTCCGCGGCCAGTTGGTACGCGCTGCGGTTCGTGGGGCCGTAACCGTGTTCCATGAACGACGTCATGGTGTCGATGACGGCGTGCGGCTTCTGCGACGTGTTGGCGGAATCCAGGTAGACCAGCGGCTTGCCGTTGATCATCTCGGCGAGGATCGGGAAATCCGCGCGCACCTTCTGCACGTCGTAGGGCATCGTCACGCCTTGTAGGCCTCGTAGCCGTTCTTCTCGAGCTCGGCGGCAACTTCCATGCCGCCGGACTTCACGATGCGGCCGTCCACCATGATGTGAACGAAGTCGGGCTGCAGTTCGTCGAGCAGTCGCTGGTAGTGCGTGATGAGCACGATGCCGAGGTTCGGGCGGTCGACGCGCACCTCGCGGATGCCCTTCGCCACGATGCGCAGTGCGTCGATGTCGAGGCCGCTGTCGGTCTCGTCGAGGACGGCGAAGTCTGGTTCGAGGAGCGCCATCTGCATGATCTCGTTGCGCTTCTTCTCGCCGCCGGAGAAGCCCTCGTTCAGGTAGCGATCGACGAACGAGGAGTCCATGCCGAGACGCTTCATCCAATCCATGGCGGAGAGCCGCAGCTCCAGCACTGAGAGGTCGATGCCCTTTCGTGCCGAGAGCGCCTGGCGCAGGAACTGGATGACGGACACGCCGGCGATCTCCTGCGGGTACTGGAATGCGAGGAACATGCCGGCCTTCGCGCGCACGTCGGTGGTCCAGTCGGTGATGTTCTCGCCGTGCAGGAACATCTCGCCGCCCGTGACCTCGTACTCGGGGGAGGCGAGCAGGGTGCTGGCGAGAGTGGACTTGCCGCAGCCGTTCGGGCCCATGATGGCGTGCACTTCGCCGTCGTTCACGGTGAGGTTCAGTCCGCGGAGGATGTCCTCGTGGGGGGTGTCCTCGTCCACGACGGGCCTGGCGTGCAGATTCTCGATCCGGAACAGTTCGCTCACGCCCCCGAGTCTAGGGACGGGGCGGGATTACCACTATCGGCGTAGTGGAAATACCGGGCATGCCATTCGCCACGCCCGCAAGGGTTCCGGGCGGAATCAGGACCGAACCCGGGTGTGCGGACCCGGCTCGTTCAGACGGGCGCGAGGGCCCTCCACAGCGCGGGGTAGTTCGGGTACTCGAGGGTGTCGTCGAGGTAGTTCGCCTCGTGCAACAGGCGGTGGTACTCGGGCAGGTTGCGGAAGGGCACGCCGGCATCCACGTGGTGGGCCATGTGGAACCCGATCTTGTACGGGACCATGAAGAACATCGCGAGCGGGTTCTGTGCCACGGAGTGCGTGGTGAAGCGGCGGTCGTCGTCCTCGCGCATGCCGCCGTGCTCGGCTATCGAACGCAGGCGGTTGATGACGCGCCACACGGTGAGGTACGGCAGCACCCACAACAACGGGTACACGAACGGGTGGCCGCTGAGGCACGACGCCGCGGCCAGCACGGCCTGGATGATGAGCATCTTGTACAGCGTGTTGCGCACGCGTGGATCGGGTGACTTCACCCCGCGCATCTGGTTGCGCAGCAGCCTCAGGCCGGTGCGGCCGGTTGCGTCGCGCACGAGCTTGCGTCGCAGGCTGGCGCGTGTGATCGGGTAGTTCGCGTAGAG
>JBEGJV010000195.1:0-2850 GCA_041184385.1 Actinomycetota bacterium | reverse complement strand
GCCCTGGGGGTGGTGCTCGCCTCGGTTCTGTTCGGTACGTCGGGGACAGCGCGGTCCTTTGCTCCCGAATCAGCGTCGTCGCTCTCGGTCGCCGGTGTCAGGTTGATGGTCGGAGCGATTCCCTTGGTGGTGTACGGGTTTCTCGCGGATGCAAGGAACAGGCCACGTCTGCGGGTCGAGACGGTCGCTGCCGGTGCCGCCATGGCGTTGTTCCAGGTCTGCTTCTTCAGTGCGATGGAGAATTCCGGCGTCGCGGTGGGAACGATGCTCACGATCGGGAGCGGACCCGTCATTTCCGCAATCCTCGACTTCTTTGCCGGTCGCCGACCGTCCGGGAGGATGCTGTCTGCCCTCATTGCGGCGATTGCGGGACTCGTTCTCCTGGTGAATGGCTCCCCTGCGGAGGGCCACACATCGTTCTCCACGGTGGGTGTGGCGTACGGGGTCGGTGCGGGTGGCTGCTACGCGCTGTACACGCTGCTGTGCAAGAGGTTGCTCGACGATGGCTGGTCCGCCACGTGGACGATGGCTTGGACGTTCGCGGTGAGTGCCGTCTGTGCGCTCGTGTTCGTGGTCCCATCACCTCTCGGGTGGTTGGCAACAACGAGCGGTGCCTTGACCGTGGCGTACCTGGGCATGGCCACCATTTCGGTCGCGTATCTTCTGTACGCCCGTTCGCTGTCACGCCTCGACGGATCACTCGTGGTCACGCTGACGCTGGTTGAGCCGGTGACCGCTACAACGCTCGGTGCATTCGTTCTCGACGAGAACATCCACGCGGTCAGTTGGGTGGGGGCGGGAATCGTGGTCGTGGCGTTGGTCGTGGTCGGCGCATCTGCCCGTGAGGAATCCGCGTCACCGGCCCTGCCGACGACGACTGCCTGACGCCGCAGCCCCGGCCGGTCCCCCCGTTCGGTTGAGACCGTCCAGGAATCCCATCACCGAGGATGCCGCTGCCGACCGCCATGCGTCGACGACATCGCGCGGATCGTCCGATGTCAATGCCTGCACGACCGGAAGGAGACGGTCCGTCTGGATCCTTATGAATTGGGTGCTGTCGAGGCCCGCGCGCTCGCGGAGCATCAGCTTCACGAGCAGTTCCGTTCGCACATCCCTGATGTGTGCCACCGGCTCGTCCAGCCATTTGCGGACGTGCCTGCGTCCACCGGGCGTGGGCGAGAGAATGACACGGTCGGCGCCCTCGCCGGACTGTCGCGCCGCACGTCGAACAAGGCCTTCCTTCTCGAGATTCGTGATTGCCCGGTACGTCAACTGCCGCGAGAGCGACCAGGCCCGGCCGATGTCCGACCCGGGTGCGAGCTCGCGGTGAACAGCCCAGCCATGTCGTGGTCTCTCCGCCACGATGGCTAGTACGACGTTCCGGGCTAACAGTGAGTCGGCGGTGGGCACCCCCCGAGAATACGGGAATTAGTCACATTGTGACTACCATCGAGGCATGCGACCGAAGTTGCGTTGTGCTGTCTTCATGTTGTGCTTCGTGCTCGCCTCATGCGGGGGAGACGGCTCAACCGGCAGGAACAACGGGTGTCGACCCGTTGTCGCCCTGGTTGCGAGTTCCATGGTGGACGCGTTCGGGGAGTCCTCGGGCAACCCCTGCGCAGCCGACTGGAACGTCACTGGCGGTTCGTCCACCGCGCTCGTCGCACAAGTCCGTGAGGGTTCGCCCGCTGATGTGTTCGTGTCCGCCGGGAAGAAGGCGATCGCGCAACTGAGCGAGGAGAGCCTGGCCGTGGGCGACCCGATCGAGCTCGGCAGCGTTCCCGCAACCCTGTACGTGGCGGTCGTCCACCGTGGCACGGTGACCCTAGAGCAGCTCCCGCGTCTTGTTGCCGGGGGTTGGAAAGTCGGCGCGTGTGTCGCCTCGGCACCGTGCGGCGCAATGGCAGACGAACTTCTGTCGAACGCGACGACGGTGTGGGGAGAGGGATTCACTCGCCCGGGGTTGATCGCCACCGAGGCAGAGTCCGCGTCGGCACTCCAGACCAAGGTCGCCATGGGGGAGATCGACGCCGCGCTGACGTACGGCAACATCTGCAACCCGGCCCCCGGCGCCGAGGCTGCCGGCACGTGCGTCGACATCCCGCTCTCTGTGTCGGGGAAGAGCGTGAACGTCCTGACGCCTTTCTTTGCCGTGCGTCTCCGCGCGGGGCAGAACGCCGACTCGTTCATGGAGTACGTGAACTCGCCCGACTTCCGGCGGTTCATCGCGGAACGGATGGGGATCAAGTGACCCGTTCGCGCCAGGCCCCTGTCGTGGCGTTGCTCGCGACGATCGGTGCGCTCTTCGTCGTGCTTCCGCTCGTCGGCGTCGCCGTGCGGATGCCGTGGTCGGGCGCGTGGGACGCGCTGTCCACCGGATCGGTCCGCACGGCGGTGTGGGTCTCGCTCTGCACGTCCGTCATGTCGTCGGTCATCGCGGTGATCGTCGGGGTGCCGCTCGGATGGTGGCTTGCCCGCGCGGGCGGTCGCCTCGTCGGCCTCGTGCGTTCGGTGGTCATCACACCGATGATCCTCCCGCCGGTCGTTGCCGGCATCGCCCTGCTCAGCGTGTTCGGGCGCAGGGGCATCATCGGGTCGTTGCTCCACGACTGGTGGGGCATCAGCATCCCGTTCACACGAACGGCCGTGGTGATGGCGCAGGTGTTCGTCTCGTTGCCGTTTCTGGTGCTTGCCGTCGAGTCGTCGTTCCGACAGCTCGACACCGGACTGGAGGACGCCGCCCGAACGCTTGGTGCGTCACCGCTGCGCGTGTTCACGACCATCGCACTGCCCGGCGCTCGCACGGCGATCACTGCCGGTGCGGCGCTCGCATGGGCGCGTTCGCTCGGC
>JBEGJV010000194.1:0-2870 GCA_041184385.1 Actinomycetota bacterium | reverse complement strand
CCTCTTCGTGCAGTTCGCGCCGCCGCCGCGGACCGCGGCGAATCGCGTCTCGCTCCCCGACTGCTCGGCAACGAGGGCTGCCCGCAGCCCGTCCCGGTCGACGATGCAGATGGATGTCGCGAACCACGGGACGCCGCGGCTCGCATTGGTGGAACCGTCGAGCGGGTCGACCACCGCGAGCAGTCTGCTGTCGGTGATGGGGAGAGCATCGGTGGTGAGACCGCTCTCCTCCGAGAGCACCTCGAAACCGCTCGCCTCCAGCAGCGCCACGACGACATCGTCCACCACGACGTCGGCCGAGTACTGGCCGTCGCGGTCACCGGAGAAATCCCAGTTGTCCACCTCGTCGAGAGTGTCGGCCGCCGCATCGGCGACGTCGTGGAGGAAGCCGATGAGGTCGCGATCCGCGGAGTCGTAATCGAAGTGGGGCACGGTGAAACGGTAGTGTGCGGGACGTGGCAGTCATCGACATTGCGGGCTTCGTCTCCGACCTGAAGAGCCACGCAGTCGACCACGGGTTCCATGTCCACGACGAGCGCCACTTCGTGGAGACCTACTCGTTGCGCCAGCTGTGGGAGGTTGACCTTCACCCAGAGGAAGCATGCAGCGGTCCCATCGACCTGCACGTCAGCCTCGAGATCGACCCCAGGACGCTTCTCAGTTTCGAGGACGTCGTCCTGGAGATGGACGACCCGGATGACGACCCGCCGGGTGACTTCATGTTCCCCCTCGTCTTCACCTGGACGTTCCCCCCGCTCACGTCCCCGCCGGACCTTCTCGTGCTGGCCACCGAGGTGGCGGGCATCGGCGGCGTGGAGCTGCCCCTCGAGATCTCCGCGATCGACTCGTTCCACCAGGTCACCGATGCGCCGGAGCGCAGTCTCTCCGTGGTGTCGAAGATCAACGTGACTCTCGCGAGCGTCTACAAGGCGAACGACGAACCGCTCTGCGCCGTTCTCGACCGGTGCCGCGAGGTCAGCCTCGACCTTCTCGAGCGCGTGCCGCAGTGGCTCGACGAACGGCGCTGATCAGCGAGCGACGAGCCGCACCCGTGCACGGATGCCGCCACCGGGGTTGCCGAGAAGCTCTGCCTCCCCACCGCTCGCAACGGCGAGCTGGCGAACAATCGCAAGACCCAGACCGCTGCCGTTGACCCCGGTCGAGGCCGGACCGCGCCAGAACCTGTCGAACGCGAAGTCACGCTGTTCGTCCGTCAGCCCCGGACCACGGTCAGAGACGTCGATCTGCACATGACCGTCGTCATCGATCACCTCGACCCGGATCTCGCTCCCCTGCGGTGCCACCGACATCGCGTTGTCGATGAAATTGTCGATGATCTGCTCGAGTCCGCCCTCCACCACCGCACAACGGGCGGAAGTCGGCACCTGCACGGAGATGGTGATGCCCTGCTCGTCGGCGAGTGGCTCCCACATCTCCACGCGGTCGCGCACCACCCGTGCGGCATCGACGTCGACGGTCTTCGTGGCGGACCCCTCGAGCCGTGTGAGCGCGAGCAACTGCTCGATCATGTCCTGGAGCCTGTCGGTCTCGGCCCGCGATGCCTCGAGGGCCTCGGCGACAGCACTGTCGTCGCGACCGACGGAGGCCTCGGCCTGCTCGAGACGCAGACGCAGTGCCGTGAGCGGCGTGCGCAGCTGGTGCGAGACCGAACCGGCGAAGTGCCGCTGGTTCTCCACCATCAGGCCCAACCTGCCCGACATCGCATTGAAGCTGCGGGCAAGCTCGCGCACCTCGCGCGGTCCCTGGTCGTCCTCCGCGCGTGCATCGAAGTCGCCGCGCCCGAGCTTGTCGGTGGCGCGGCGCAGGCGACCGATGGGCCGCGAGATGGTTGACCCGAGAAGGACTGCCACCACCAGTGCCGCGACGAACGATATGAGACCTGCCCCGATGATGCCGTACACGCGGTTCCGGACGCGTTCGTCGACGTGAGACTTCGGGTGAGACAGGCGCACCGCGCCGAGAGTGTCGTCGCCCGACAGCACGGGGACGGCCACGTACGCGAGCACCTGGCCGAGTGTCGATGAGTCCCTCTCGCCGGTCGCCGGCGCGCCCTTCAGCGCCGTCGCGATCTCCGGCCTGTTGCTGAAGTCGGTGCCGACGACGAGCGACGCGTCGTTGGAGGCGATCACGCGGCCGTCGGAGTTGGTCACCACCACACGCGCATCGCTCACCTTCGCGTAGGCGTCGATGTACGGCTGGATGGACCGCAATTGAGAGCCCGTGTCCGCCGACAGCGTCTCCTTCGCGTGACCCGCGAGGATGAAGGCATCCCTCTCCAGTTCCGTCACCATCCGCTCGCGTTCGACGGTCGCGACGAAACGGGTCATGGGGATGCTGAAGATCGTCAGGATGAGCACGGCGACCCCGGCGAACCCGGCAATCAGGCGGGCCCTCATTCGGCCGTCTCCACGTACTTGAACCCGACACCGCGGATCGCCTGGATCCAGTCCGGGTGGCCGAGCTTCTTGCGCAACGACGCGACATGGGCATCGAGCGTCTTCGTGGTGCCGTACCAGTTCGTGTCCCAGACATGCTCGAGGATGTCGTTGCGCCGGAAAACGAGTCCCGGCTCGGCAGCGAGGTACGCGAGGAGGTCGAACTCCTTGGCCGTCAGGACGATCTCGTCACCGTCGACCGTGGCCGAACGGGTCCGCTCATCAATGACGAGTCTGCCCGCGGGGGCTGTCCCCGTGGTGGCCGCGTCGGCGGAATCGCCGTTCCCGCGACGGGTGACCGCACGGATGCGGGCCAGCAACTCGCGCTGGCTGAACGGCTTCACGACGTAGTCATCGGCACCCAGTTCGAGACCGAGGACGCGGTCGAGTTCGTCGCCCCGTGCGCTCACGATG
>JBEGJV010000193.1:0-2870 GCA_041184385.1 Actinomycetota bacterium | reverse complement strand
TGAGTGCAATGCGATGAGCCATAGGGAGACCAATCTACGAGCCGCCGATAGCCTTCTCCGCATGGCAAAGCACTTGCTGTCGAAGGAAACGTACGCCCGGCTCGAGGCCGAGGTTGCCGAACTCGAGCACACGATCCTGCCCGCCGTCGCGGACAAGATCGGCCGCGCGCGCGAGATGGGCGACCTCTCCGAGAACGGTGACTACCACGCAGCCAAGGACGAGTACGGAATGCTGAACGACCGCAAGAACGTGGTCATCGGCATCCTCGAGAACGCAGAGATCGCGCCCGCGCCGTCGGCCGGCACGGTCAGCGTGCTGAGCACGGTCACGATCCTCTTCGCCGGCGACTCCCCCGACATGGCAGAGACCTATCTCATCGGCCACATCGAGGAGCGCCGCGAGGGCATCGAGATCATGTCTCCGTCGTCGCCCATCGGGTCCGCATTGCTCGGCCATTCGGCCGGCGACTCCGTGAAGGTCACGCTGGAGAACGGCAGCGCCGTCGAGGTGTCCGTCGTGAAGGTGTCGAACTGACCGACTTCCTCGTGCCCGACCTGCCACCCGGTCGCCACATCCATCTTCCGGGCAGAGGCACCACGTACATCCGGGAACTCCCCGGCCCTGACGGGGCGCCCGCGGTCATCCTGCTCCACGGCTGGACGGCGACCGCAGACCTCAACTTCTTCACGTGCTACGAGGAACTCGCGAAACACTTCCGTGTCATCGCGCTCGACCACCGCGGTCACGGGCGCGGCATCCGCACGTCGCAGCCGTTCCGACTGTCGGACTGCGCCGACGACGTCGCCTCGCTCGCCGACCAGCTGGGCATCAACACCTTCATTCCCGTCGGCTATTCGATGGGCGGCACCGTCGCGCAGTTGATGTGGAAGCGCCACGAGAACCGCGTGCGCGGCCTCGTGCTCGCAGCGACCTCCGGGTACTTCGCGTCTTCGACCCGCGAGCGCCGAGCGTTCACGCTGCTGACGGGAATCAGCAACGCGTCCCGCTACACGCCGAAGCAGGTGCGTGACTGGATCAGCGACCGTCTCTACGTCTCCCGCAAGACGATGACCTGGGAACCGTGGGCGGCCCACCAGCTCTCCAGCCACGACTGGCGCCACATCCTGGAGGCGGGTGCGGCACTCGGGCGTTTCGACTCGCGCGAATGGTTGCCGGAAGTCGACGTGCCCACCTCGGTGCTCGTCAATCTCGAGGACCGCGTGGTGAAGACGCACCGGCAGCAGGGACTCGCCTCGTCCATACGCGATGCCCGCGTGTTCGAGATCGACGGTGACCATGATTCGGTCTGGGCACAGGCGGAACAGTTCGTCCCCGCACTCGTCGAGGCCTGCCGTGACGTCGACCGCCGCGCCACGGGAATCAGCAGCGACAGTTCGCTGTTCGAATGAGGGTGACCAGCGCCGTTCGATTCAGGAGTGCCCTGCGCCGCAACAGCCGACTGGCCCGTCTCGGGGCTCGCGTCGGCCTCGGGCACGCGGGAACCTCGGCGAGGAAACTGTTCGCCGGCGCAGAGCGACGTGAATCACTGTCGCGCGAGCGCGAGTTGAAGACGGCACAACAGGTCGCCGCGGAGCTCGGCAACATGAAGGGTGCGCTGATGAAGCTCGGCCAGATGGCCAGTTACCTCGACGACGGCCTGCCGGAACCGATGCGCATGGCGCTTGCCCAACTGCAGTCGCAGGCCCCTCCGATGAGCATTGACCTGGTGCACGGCGTGATCAGCGAGGAGTTCGGCCGCGAAGTGAACGAGCTGTTCGTGGAGTTCGACGACGAACCGATCGCCGCCGCTTCGATCGGCCAGGTGCACCGCGCCATCATGCGCTGCGCAGATGGGAGCGAACGTGCGGTCGCTGTGAAGGTGCAGTACCCCGGCGTCGCCGAGGCGATCGACGCCGACCTGCGGACGGCCGACCTTCTCGGCACGATGCTGGCGTTCGGGTTCAAGAGCCTGAACCCCGAGGAACTCGTGGCGGAGATCAAGGATCGCCTGCGCGAGGAACTCGACTACACGCGCGAAGCGGACAACCAGCGCATGTTCGCCGACTTCTACCGCGGCCACCCGTTCATCCACGTTCCCGAGGTGATCGACGAGCTGTCGACACGCCGCGTGCTGACGAGTGAACTCGTCGTGGGTTCGTCCTTCGCGGAAGTTCTCACGTGGAGCCAGGAGGAACGCGACAAGGCCGGCGAGGCGATCTTCCGTTTCGTGTTCCGCAGCCTGTACCGGTTCCGCGCGTTCAACGGAGACCCGCACCCGGGCAACTACATCTTCCACGGCGACGGCCGCGTCACGTTCCTCGACTTCGGGCTGATCAAGCACTTCACCACCGACGAGATGCTGATGTTCCAGTCCATGGTGAAGGCCGCGGTGCTCGACGGCGACATGGCCGGGTACCGCCGCATCATCGAGGACGCGGGCATGCTGCAGAAGGACGCCCCCGTCAGCACCGAGGATGCCGGCGACTACTTCGCCCACTTCTACGAGCCGGTGCGCGAGTCACGCATCGTCACCTGGGATTCCGCGTACGCCACGTCGATCGTGCGGCACACGTTCGACCGCACGTCGCCGATTGCCCAGTACGCCACGGTGCAAGTGGATACTCCCGAGGGCCCTTACACATTAGAGACCCAATGGTTGATCGCCGCTGACGGAGGTCGCTCAGACATTCGCAGCGCCATGGGGCTCAAACTCGAAGGTGCATCGTATGAGGGGTTTTTTGTCATTGCCGACATCAAAATTGACCTTCCCTATCCGACGGAACGTTTGGCATTTTTTGATCCCGAATGGAACCGTGGCAACACCATATTGATGCACCGCGAACCGCACGGAATTTGGCGTATTGACTAC
>JBEGJV010000192.1:0-5005 GCA_041184385.1 Actinomycetota bacterium | reverse complement strand
CCGCCACCTACACTCGAAAAGTGCCCTCCGACCCCCAGACCCGCCCTGTGAGCCTGCGTCTGGGATTGCTCGGGGGAACCTTCGATCCACCCCATGTGGGCCATCTGGCGGCCGCCCAGGCCGTTCTGGGGGCGTTGGGGCTGGACCGCGTCGACTTCCTGCCCGCCCACGACCCGTGGCAGAAGACCGAGGGGGGCCGCACGGTCACCCCGGCGGACGTGCGTCTCGAGATGGTGAGGGCCCTCGTCGGCACAACGGCCGGGCTGGGGGTTGACGACCGTGAGGTGCGTCGCGGCGGGGTGACCTACACCGTGGACACGCTCCGGGACATCCGTCGCGAATTGCCGGGTGCAGAACTGTTCCTCATCCTCGGAGCGGACACGGCCCGTCGATTTCACACCTGGCATCGTCACGAGGAAGTTGCGGCGCTCTCTACGCTCGTTGTGGTGAACCGCGACCATGAACAACATGAGGTTCCTCCGGGAGCGGTGAAAGTCGAGTTCGTTCACATGACCCCGGTGGATGTCTCCAGCACGGCCGTGCGCGCGGGTGTCGCTGCCGGACACGACGTCACGGAACTCGTGACCCTGGGAGTTGCCCGGGTCATCGCCGCGAACGCCCTGTACGGGGAGGCCCGATGAGCGCCATTCCTGCGCGCCGGCGCCGGCGTGCGATGGCCGCCGTCGTCACGGGTGCGCTCGCTCTCGCGGTGCTTCCGGCCGGTGTGGTGGTCGGTTCCACCAAGTTGCTGAACGAGAAGGGCGGGAACAGCGTTGATGATTCGCCGACGACGCGGATTCCGGTCACGCCCACGGCCATGCTCGCCATCACGAACAGCCGGAACGAGGTGGCATCGCTCGCGATCGTCGCACTCGACCCGTCGGGCAAGGGCGGGAGCATCGTGTCGGTCCCCGTGGGGGCGAACGCCGAGATCCCGAAGAGCGGCACCATCCACCGCATCGGTGACTCCTACGCGACCGGTGGCCTTGCCGCACTGCGCGCTGACGTCGAGGGCTTGTTGAACGTGTCGTTCAACTTCGCGGATGACCTCACCGGTGCCGAGCTGGCGGCCGTCATCGGGTCGATCGGCAACCGTGACGTGAATCTCCCCGCACCCGTGCTCGACACCGCGGCGGACGATGTGTCAGTGCAGGTGGTGCCCGCCGGCCAGCAGTCGCTGTCGCCGATGCAGATTGCCACCTCGCTCGCGTCGTCGCAGGCCGGCGTGGCCGAATCGACGCGCCTCCCGAACGTGAAGGAACTCTGGACCGCAATCGCCGGTGCCGCAAAGACCTCCTCCGTCGCGGCGGGTTCGACCACGACGGTCGACGCCTCGGCATACAGCACGGCTGACGAACCGACGGACATGCTGGGGTACCTCGAGGCGCTGCTGCAGGGGCGCGTGCAGGTGTGGCAACTGTCGGCGACGCTGCTCACCGATGCCGCGCGCAACCCGAACAACGCCGACCTCTACGAACTCGACGGCGGAGAGGCGATCATGGTGATGGCCAGCGTCGCCCCGAGCGCCATCGCACTCGTGTCGAACAGCATCGCCGTGATGATCGACAGCCCGTTCGACGACCCGCAGCTGGTGCGCCAGGCCGTCCTGCGCCTTGCGTACGTCGGTGCGAACGTGGTGGTCGTGCGCACCATCGATGCGCCACCGTTGAAGGAGACCCAGGTCTTCTACAGCGACGACGCAATCCGCAACGACGTGCAGGGTTACACGACTCTGATGGGCGAGATGCAGTTCAACTCGACGTCAGAGGTCATCGAGGGTGTGAACGCCCGTATCGTGCTCGGTGAGGACTTCCGGACCTTCATCGGAAGTCCCGGCGGTCAGACGATCGCGACCACTACGACATCGACGGTGCCCTGAATGACAATTGACGTTTCCTCCCATGACCTGGCGGTCCTGTGCGCACGGGCATGCGACGACAAGCAGGCGACCGACATCGCGGTGCTTCCCGTGGGTGACGTGCTCGCGGTCACCGAGTACTTCGTGGTGGCGAGCGCGTCGAACCCGCGCCAGGTGCGGGCCATCACCGACGCGGTGCTGACACAGGTGCGCGAGGCGGTGGGCAGGGGACCGTTGCGCAGCGAGGGCGTGCGCGAGCAGCAGTGGGTGCTGGTGGACTACGGCGACGTCGTGGTGCACGTGTTCAGCGAGGAAACCCGCAGGTTCTACGAGATCGAACGGCTCTACAAGGACGTCGAACCCCTGGACTGGGCCGCGGCGGAACTGTCGTAAATCCGGGTGCCATTGGTAAGGTGAGGGCTCCCGTTTCGGGGCTGTAGCTCAGTTGGCAGAGCGCTTGCATGGCATGCAAGAGGTCAGGGGTTCAATTCCCCTCAGCTCCACCAGCCGTGTTGCATCGTCTCTCGGACACCCATCCTGGTGGTTACCATTTCAAGATGGCACGCCGATTGGTCTCGCTGACTTTTGACAACGGGCCGTACGTCGGAATGACCGATCGAGTGCTTGATGAGTTGGGCCGTCGGGGCATCCTCGCCACCTTCTTCGTTGTGGGTCGGTCTCTTGCGCGGGCCGGGGCACGGGCCCTCGCCGAGAGTGCCGTTGGTGCTGGTCATCTGATCGGGAACCACAGCGCCACCCATTCCGTCGCCCTGGGCGAGCTCGCCGATCCCATGAAGATCGATGCGGAGATCGATGAATGTGAGTCAATGCTTGACGGACTCCGGGGGTCACCACCGCTGTTCCGTCCGTTCGGCAACGGCGGCGCCCTCGATCACCGGGCGGCTCGTCGACGGCGGCTACCGCACCGTGCTGTGGAACTCGGTGCCACATGATTGGGATGATCCGACCGGGTGGGTCGACACCGCCCTGGCACACGTGCAGTCCATGGAGCACACCGTGATGGTCTTGCATGACATGCCGGGAGCATGTGTCGATCGCCTGCCCGAATTGCTCGACCGCCTCGAAGCGCTGGACGTTCAATTCACACAGGACATTCCCGACTCATGCATCGCGACGAGCAATCGGTCGCGCACGGCGGTCCTGGACGCTCTCCTCCAGAACTGACCGATGCCCAGTCGGGGTGGCGCACACAGGACCAAAGAGCGCCACATCAGTAGTGTTCCCCGTGTGGGTCGAACACCGGGGGACATCGAGCTGGAACTCGGCGAGCTTGCGTCCGTCGACCGGCAATTCGGTGACCGTGCTATTGCGGATGCCCAAAGATTGAGTCCGTCGCCGGATGGGCCGTACGAGTTCCCCGCCACCTATCCGTTCGATCCGGACTTCCCATCGTTTGCAATCCCCACAGCACGGGAACGGATGATGCAGCGCGTCAAGCGGGCCCTCCGGACGAAGGGAACGTCCGTGCGCAGGGTTGCCGGGATGACCGCATTCGTGCCCTCGAGATGCATTCTCTCCGCGGATATCGAGAGATTGCTGGGAGAGTCGCCGCAATGTGCCGGGGCAGACCTTGTGTACGGGGATTCCGTTCATTACTTGTTGAACAAGGCCGGCGATGCGACGTTCCAGTTGCGCCCGGGATGGTCGCCCGAACGGTTGCGCGCGCACTGCTATCTCGGCCACGTCGTTCTCGCTTCCGACCACATCGTTGAGGCCGCAGGAGGGACCCGGTTCCTGAAGAAACTCAAGCCTCACGACCGTGCGCTCAGGCTGGCTGAACATGCGACGCGGGTGGAGAGGATTGCGGGCTTCGTGTACGCATCGGTGGGTGGTGCCGCGCATCCGGCCGCTGACCTTGAAGCGGTACGTGGACATTGCCTTCGCACGGGAATTCGCGCTGAGTGCACGATGGGGTCGCAAGCTGATGTCGTTGAGGTGTCTCGCGTCATCGAGGGCTCGCCGACAGTCGCAGTGATCATCCCGACGCGGGGTACGACCTCCGAGGTGCATGGCAGGCAGCGTGTCCTCGTCGTGGAGGCAATCCGTTCTCTTGTCCGCCAGTCTTCGCTTGCCCGTCTCGAATTCGTGGTTGTTGCCGACCGCGAGACCCCTGCAGACGCGCTCACCGCGCTCAACGGGATCGAGGGAATCGTGCTGACGGTCGTCTCTTACGACAAGCCGTTCAACTTTGCCGAGAAGATAAACATCGGCTCATTGCACACCGATGCCGACTACCTCCTGTTGATGAACGATGACACCGAGGTTCTGGATGCCGGGACTGTCGACAGGATGCTTGCGTACTTCCCAGACGAGACGGTGGGCCAGGTCGGGCCAATGCTTCTGTTCGAGGATGGGTCCGTGCAGAGTGCCGGTCATCTCCTGAATCCCGCACCGTTCGACCTCTATCGTGGCTATCCGCCGTACCTGCGCGGTGGCAACGACATCCTCCATGTGGCCCGCGAGGTGTCGAGTGTGATTGCGGCCTTCTCGCTCGTCAGGACGAATCTGTTCCGACAGGTGGGGGGTTTGTCCATCCAATTCCCGCGCGACTACAACGATGTCGATTTCGCGTTGAAGCTGCGTGCGATTGGCAGGAAGACTGTCTTCACTCCGCACGTGAGGTGCCTGCACTTCGAATCGAAGACGCGGGTTGCGGTTCCGGAGAGTGACGCTGTCAACCTGTTGGGAAGGCGTTGGCGCCACGTCATCGAAAATGATCCGTAC
Organism: Actinomycetota bacterium; assembly: GCA_041184385.1. GTDB lineage: Bacteria > Actinomycetota > Acidimicrobiia > Acidimicrobiales > Ilumatobacteraceae > UBA2093. Next base: position 402 of record JBEGJV010000192.1, on the reverse strand, counting down.
GGCAACCCGTGGCTGCAGCGGCATGAGTTCGTGTGGAAGGCCGCCGTTCCGTCCGGGTCCGCGTTGAACGACGCGTTCGGGTGTGAAGCGCAGTGGGACGGCGGTGAGTGGGCGGCGCTGAACGAGCGTGAAGACAGGCACCTGCACCGGACCATGTACTTCCCCAAATGGATGAGGCTGCGCCGATGATCGTCGACATCCAGTTCAACCAGGGCGCCGCGGACTGGCCGCGCATGCGCGAGCTGGTGCTTGCCGCCGAGGAAGCGGGCTTCGGCACCCTGTGGAACCTCGACCACTTCAGCGGTGCCCTGTTCGGTGCGGACTCCATGAACGAGTGCTTCTCCTCTCTCTCCGCGTGGGCGGCGGTCACCTCCACCATCAAGGTGGGCACGCTCGTCACGA
>JBEGJV010000191.1:0-2881 GCA_041184385.1 Actinomycetota bacterium | reverse complement strand
ATCCAAACGTTGTCGGTTCTCGTCGTTCTCTCGATGGTCATGCACCAGGGGGTCTGGCGCGCCAGAGGGCAGGATCCAGCAGCTTCGCCGGGTCCAGTTCCGTTTCGCCCTGCAACACGTCCCACACGTCCAGGAAGTTCCGCACTTCTTGTATGTCGTGCACGCGGTAAAGGCCCGAACGGGTCAGGGTCAATGTGTGGGCGATTGCGGCCAGCGTCCCGGCCAGGCGCTCGCGAGGGGGGCGACCGGTAATTGCGCCGATGAAATCCTTGCGTGACACCGGCAGCAGCACCGGTCTGCGGTACTCCAGCAACTGACCGAGGCGCTTCAGCACGTCGACCGTCTGCGCAGGTGTCTTCGAGAAGTCCGGGCCCGGGTCCACGATCACCTGCTGCTTCGACACACCGGCGGCCGCGAGCATCGCGAACCGGTCATCCATGAAGTCGAGAACATCAGCGACTACGTCCTCGTACATGTTCGGCTCGGTCAGGCGGACCTTCGGGCGGCCACGGTTGTGCATCAGCACGTAGCCGGCATCGAACTCGTGCACCACGCTCGCCAGCTCCGGGTGGAGCAGACCGCTGATGTCGTTGATGATGTGCGCACCGGCCACCAGCGCCGCGCGCGCCACGGCTGGGCGGTATGTGTCCACCGAGATGATGGCCTTCGAGTTGGCGACGATCCACTCGATCACAGGGGTGATGCGGTCAATCTCCTCCTGCTCGCTGATCTCCGGAACACCGGTGATTGCCGATTGGCCACCGACATCCAGGACATCGGCGCCTTGGTCGAGTACCTCGCGCGTGCGCTCCATGCGTGCCTCGAGCGTGGAGTACTTGCCGGCGTCGCTGAAGGAATCCGGTGTCGCATTGATGACCGCCATGATCATCGGCCTGTCCACCTGGATGGTCAGGCCACGCGCCGTCAGTTGCGCCATCGCTACGCGTCGGCCTTTGCGGATGCGCTGTTCGGGAAGTCGTAGGAGTCAGCCAGCACCACCGGCTTGACCGAAGACCGAACCGACAACCTGGGACCGCTGCGCATGGATTCGTTCCACGAATATGGCTCGCCCCCGGCAGGGAAGAGGGAGGTGAGCGTGGACCACTTCGGTTCGGTGGAGCTCCCCGTGGGGCTGGCGTAGCGGTCGCTGGAGAACACGATCCCCGTGCCGTCACCCACGAGGTGGATGTTCGATCCCTCGTAGGCGGCCACCAGGGTGGGGGCGCCGGTCGGCGATGTCGCCACGACCTGCAGTTCGTCCCAGAAGTCATACGAACCGGACGCTTGCGCCTGCGGGTGCTTGTGCAGTGCGAGCACCTCGCCCTGTTCGGTGTTCACCACGTAGGCAGACATCACGGTTGCATCACCGTCGTAATCCACAGACACGGTCCCGTCCATCACCGACATCGCGCGCTTCTGGCCGTTCTCGGAGGTCAGAACGTAGACCGTGAGGTCGAGCGGCACCTTCACGATGCCGGCGGAGTTGGTCTCCTGCGGGTCCCAATAGCCCTCGGTGCCCACCACCATGAAGTCGCCGAGTTCTGACTTGACTACCGCGCACAGATCCACCGTGATGTATTTCGCCATGGCGGTGCAGGAGAGCGAGGACATGTTGTAGTCGAACTGCTCCACGCTGAGGGAGTGGTTGAACCAGGACAGGCTGGTGTCCGCGGGGCGTGTGAGAGATCCTGAGTGGCCTGAGTGGTCCGTACCGCTCGGTGTTGAGGTGTTACTGGGACTGGAGCCTGACGAAGTTTCCCGGACTGCAGACAGTCCTGCAACCACGAGAAGGAGGACTGCCACCAACCCGATGAGTCGGTTCTGGCGCTTCGCCTGGGAGGACTTAGCCATGCTTGCGGTGGGCGGCGGCGCCGGCCCAGTACCCGATGGCGCTCATGACGCCGCCGGAAAACATCATGGGCACTGTTGCGTCACCCGTGAGGACCGAGAGGACCGCTCCGACGGCCACGCCGATCACAACGAACGCGACGTGGAGGGAATGTCTGGGGTTTGCCATGTGGTCCAGAGTAGTTCGGGTGGAGTGACCGTTTCAGTTCTAATCGGAAAATGAGAGGTCTCACCTCGAATAAGCTGCGACTGTGTTGACCCGAGACGAAGATCTACAGCTTCGGGACTCAATTTTTGCATGGCTACGTGCACGACAACTTAGTAAGCCATTCTTTTCGAGAAATGATCTCGCAGCATTCGAGTATCAAAATCGCGAGATTCGGTTAATCGGTCCGCAAACTGGAATTTGGAAATTAACCGGAGTGTCGGAAGGTGCAATTGGAATTTGGTCGTCGTACGTTCCAGAAGGACAGGAACGCCCCTATGAGGACAACTTCGGTGACGATGGATTTCTTCGCTACAAGTGGCGAGGCACTGACCCCAACACTGCGGACAACAGGGCATTGAGATTTGCCATGGAACAGGGTTTACCACTAGTTCTCTACCAAGGGATCGGCTATGAGCCTGGTTCTAAGACACAAATTGCGCAGCCAATTTTTCCGGTCTACCTGATTGGCGAAGAACCTGAGTATCACCAGTTCGTTGTGGCACTTGAGACCTCGCAGCACATCATCTCTACAACCGAACCAGCGACGGTTATAGAGATAGCTCGGAGTTACAACGAGAGAGTCACAAAAGTGCGATATCACCAACCTCTCTTTCGTGCTCGAGTAATTCATGCTTATGAGGAACGGTGTGCTGTTTGCCGACTTCCCTTTACGGAACTACTCGAGGCCGCGCACATCAAGCCTGACAGCGAAGGCGGTCCCGCTCGAGTGAGTAACGGGATGTCGATGTGCAAGATTCATCACGGTGCATATGACGCCAATATTTTGGGTATCTCGCCCGACTATCGCATCCACATCAAGGAGTC
>JBEGJV010000190.1:0-2902 GCA_041184385.1 Actinomycetota bacterium | reverse complement strand
AAGATCTTCCGCAAGGTCCTCTGACATTCGCGCGGCACTGACCGCGTTCTCACGTCGCCGGCAAACGGGGTGTCAGTCGCCCCAGACGCGCTGCTCGCGGAACGGGTCGCCGTACATGTGGTACCCGTTGCGCTCCCAGAAGCCCGGCTTGTCGGCGTCGATCAACTCGAGACCGCGCAGCCACTTCGGTGACTTCCAGAAGTACAGGTTGGGGATCAACAGGCGGACCGGTCCGCCGTGGATGGGCTCGAGCGGCTGGCCGTCGAACTCCCACGTGACGAGTGATTCCTCGCGGATGGCATCGGCGAGCGGCATGTTCGCCGTGTAGCCGTACTCCGCATGGCCCATCAGGTGCGTGGCACTGGCCTGGATTCCTGCGGCGCCGAGGATGTCGCGCACTCGCACGCCCTTCCACACGGTGTCGAACTTCGACCACTTGGTGACGCAGTGGATGTCCGTCGTCAGCTCGACGGTGGGCAGAGAAGTGAGTTCCTCGAAGGTGAGACGGTACGGCCTGTCGACGAGACCAAAGATCGTCAGGTTCCACTCGCCCGGTGCGTACGTGGGCACGTCGCCGACGTGCAGGACGGGGAAACGGTTGGTGAGGTACTGACCCGGCGGCAGCCGGTCACTGTCGTACCCCATTGCCACCACTTCCTGGCGGTTGCGTTCGAAGAAGCTCACGCGCACAGTCTGCCGTGCGGGACATCCCTCGCGCGGCAACGGCGCGACACTCCGGGGATGTCCAGGGGTCACAACCCAGAACTACCCTGACCGAGTGGCCATCTACCTGATCCGACACGCCAAGGCCGGCAGTCGCTCCGCCTGGACCGAGAGCGACTCACTGCGACCGCTCGACGAGACAGGACGCCGGCAGGCACTCACCATCGGCGAGGAGTGGACCCATGGGAAGCCCGCGGCCGTGTTCTCCAGCCCGCGCCTGCGGTGCGTGCAGACGGTCGAGCCTCTCGCCCACTGCTTTGACATGCAGGTGCAGATCGAACCCGACATGGAGGAGGACACGCCGTTCGAACGTGCGCTCCGCGTGGTGGAGGAGGCGGCGGACGGCACCGTGTTCTGCAGCCACGGTGACGTCATTCCCGAGGTGATCGACGCCCTGATCCGCCGTGGAATGAACGTGAACGGGATGTCGGGGGCGCTGCGCAAGGGCGCGATGTTCGTGCTGCACCGCGAGAACGGCCGGTTCGTCACGGCCGACTACGTGCCACCGCCGGGCGTGTGACTACTCGCCGCCGACGGCGGCGTTCACCTGGTCAACGATGGAGTTCAGGAACATGGTGACCTCCTGGGGAGGATTGTTCGCCTGGCACTCGTCGAGCTGGACCTTTGCGAGCTTTGCGTTGCCGAGGAACCGGAAGTACGTGATGCCGAGGAAGCACGCCGCGTCCGGGTACGTGGGATCGACCTCACGGGCCTTCAGCAGGTCGGCCAGCACGGTTGCGTACGCGACGTCCCGCAGGTTTCCTGTTGCCTCCCGTGCCGTCAAAGCGATCAACCAAGCTCGGTACGTGAGCGCCTCGACATTGTCGGGTTCCAACTTCAGCACGTCGTTGTAGAGCTCGATCGCTTTCGTCGGGTCACTGAAGTTCAGCTGGCGGGCAGTGCTCAGCATCGTGGACGTGCTCTCGATGATCCCGCCCGACGAGCTCCGGCCCGGCAGACGCTGGCCCGCCGACGCGGCCACCCATGCGCCGCTCGCCCCCGCCAGCGACACCACCACGAGGACGCTCACGATGCGCTTCGTCCACGGCCGACGAGGCAGCGGGGGCGTGTCGTCCTCCCTGTCGATTTCGTTGCCGCTCAGTTGGTGCGAGATTGCTGCCGCGCGTGCGATGTAGTCGTTGCGCAACGCCTCGTAATCAGGTTCGTCGATGTCCCCTGCCGCACGCTCCCGCTCGAGGTCGCGCAGCGAATCGAGGAGGAAGTCGAGTTGTTCCTCGAGGATCTCGCGCTCGTTGGCGCTGCCCGAGTCCAACATCACACGTTCTCCTCATCGGTGGGGTCATCAGCGAGCAGTCGTTCGACGAGGGCGACGTCATCCTCGGACGGCACTGCACCCTGGTTCTTCCGCCACCTGCGGAACGCGAACCCGAGCGCCGTGATGGAGCACACGGCGACCGCGATGGGGAGCACCCACACGAGTGCGTCGAAGCCGGTCGCACGCGGCACCAACAGGACCCTTGCCTCGAACGTGGAGGCGATGGCGGCGATGATCTCGTCGTCGGTCAGTTTGCCCGCGGAGACGTCCCGTGCGACCTGGTTGCGGATGGATTCGGCAGCGGCGGCACGCGAGACGTACACGCTCTCGCCGTTGCACGTGGGGCACGCGAGCCGCTGCGAGATCGCGTCGATGCGTTCGCTCTGCGTGAGCGGGCCGTTGTCGCGGGTGGCACCGATGGTGAGCAGGACGACGACGATGAGCCCCATCAGCATCCAGACCGGCCAGGATTTGACCCGACTCGACAACGGGACCGCCGTCATGACGATGCCTCCGACAGCGCGATCATCTCGTCGATGCGGGTCTGCAGGAACCCGCGTGAGAGCTCGCCGATGATGCGCAGGCGCACGAAACCGTTCGGGTCGACCACCCATGTCTCCGGGACCTTCGCCACGCCGAACGCGACCGCAATGGCGCCGTCGTCGTCCTTGACGCGCGGCCAGTCACCGCCATTGGTGTCGAAGAAGGCCTTCACCGCGGCGTCGGAATCATCATTGACGACCGTGTACAGCTCGACCGGGTTCTCGGACTGCTTCTGCGCGTCGGCGAACTCGACGAGACGCGGGTGTTCGTTGCGGCACGGCACGCATGTGGAATTGAAGAAATTGAGCACCACCCAGCTGCCCTTTCGGCGGGCGAGGTCGAAGGTCTTGCCGTCTGTGG
>JBEGJV010000189.1:0-2975 GCA_041184385.1 Actinomycetota bacterium | reverse complement strand
TCGGCACTCCTGCTGCTTCCTCCAGCAACACGCCGTCGGGGACTGCCCACACGGAACCAGCGGGGACGCTGACGACTTCCGCATGCGAGCCGAAGCCCATGGTGGCCACGACGGGCTGGCCGGGGACGAACTGCGTGACGCCCTCACCGACCGTGCGGACGATTCCCGATGCCTGGTAGCCGACTACGTGCGGGTGGGTGGCGAGGACGCCGCGGGCGCGGTGCAGCAGGTCACCGCCCTGGATCCCGATGAACTTCACGTCGATGAGCACGCCGCCCTTGCGGAGCTGGGGCTCGTCGATGTCTGCGTAGCGGAAGACCTCTGGTCCGCCTGTCTGGTCGTACACGGCTGCTTTCATGCAGCAGACACTACGGGGCGCGGAGTTCTGGGCGCCTAGCGAGCGACGAAGTACTTGGCCTTCGGGTGGTGGCAGATGATCGCCGATGTGGTCTGTTCCGGTTGGTACTGCCAGCCGGTGTCCTCGTTCACCTCGATGCCGATGCGTCCCGCCTCGAGGATCTCCGCGACACGCGCGTTGTCCTCGAGATCGGGGCACGCGGGGTATCCCCACGAGTAACGACCACCGCGGTACTGCTGGCGGAACAGGCCGGCAACGGTCGGGCCGTCCTCGTCGACGAAGCCCCACTCGCTGCGGATGCGGTGGTGCCAGTACTCGGCGAGCGCCTCTGCCATCTCCACGCCGATGCCGTGCAGCTTCATGTAGTCGTCGTACTTGTTGGCGGCGAACAGCTCGGCTGCCTTCTCGCTGACGGGCGAACCCATGGTGACGATGTGGAAAGCCGCGTAGTCGGTCTCACCGGATTCTACGGGCCGGAAGAAGTCGGCGATGCACAGGTACGGGGCCTCAGTCTGGCGCGGGTACGAGAAGCGGGTGAGTTCCGTGGTGCGGGTGGCGTCCGTCCACACGACCAGGTCGTTGCCGTCGCCGTTCACCGCGAAGTAGCCGTACACCACCTGTGGCACGAGAACGCCGGATGCCTTCGCGGACGCGAGCTGCTCGCGCAGGATCGGCCGGATTCGCGCCTTGAAGTCCTCGTCGCTCTCGCCGTTCTCCGGGCGGTATTGCCACTGGTTGCGGAACAGTGCCGTCTCATTGATGTATTCGGCAATGTCGTCGAGGCCGATTCCCTTCACCACCTTCGTGCCGAGGAACGGTGGCACGAACACCGTGTTGTCGGTCTCGGCCTCGGGGGAGCGGCGCGGCAGGTCGGCGGGGTCCACCTCGGTCTTCTCGCGCTTCGGGATGATGCGCTCGCCCAGCTTGCGGCCGAAATCGGGGTCGTCAACGCCGGTGCGCTTGATCTCCATGAGCTTGTCGAGCGTGGAGAGACCCTCGAATGCGTCGCGTCCGTAGAAGACGCGGCCGTCGTAGACCTTGCGCAGGTCCTGTTCCACATAGGTGCGTGTGAGCGCCGCACCACCGAGGAGAACGGGGACGTCGCTCATTCCGGCGGCATTCATCTCCTCGAGGTTCTCGCGCATGATGATGGTGCTCTTCACGAGCAGACCTGACATGCCGAGCGCGTCCGCGCCGACCTCGCGCACCTTGTCGAGCATCTCCTGGATGCCGATCTTGATGCCGATGTTGTGCACCTCGTAGCCGTTGTTCGTGCAGATGATGTCGACCAGGTTCTTGCCGATGTCGTGCACGTCGCCCTTCACGGTGGCGAGCACCAGCTTGCCCTTCGACGTGGCACTGCCGGCCTTGTCCATGTGCGGCTCCAGGTGGGCAACGGCCATCTTCATGGTCTCGGCGCTCTGCAGCACGAACGGCAGCTGCATCTGGCCGCTGCCGAAGAGCTCTCCCACCTCGCGCATGCCGTCGAGGAGGATGTTGTTGATGATGTCGAGCGGGGCGTTGCCCTCGGCCATTGCGCGGTCGAGGTCCGCGGTCAGGCCCTCGCGCTCGCCGTCGATGATGCGGCGCCGCAGGATCTGCTCGATTGTCCAGTCGCTGCGGTCCTCCTTCTCGGCGGTCACCGAGGTGACGCCCTCGAACATGGCCATCAGAGTCTTCAGCGGGTCGTAGTCCTCGGTGAAGTTGTCGTAGATGACGTCGAGGCAGACCTTGCGCTGGTCGTCGGGGATCTTCGTGGCGGGCAGGATCTTCGAGAAGTGCACGATGGCGGAGTCGAGGCCGCGCTTGCGTGCCTCCTCGAGCATCACGCTGTTCAGCACCTGGCGGGTGGCCGGGCTGAGACCGAACGAGATGTTCGAGAGGCCCATCGTGGTGTAGGCGCCGGGGATCTCCTTCTTGATGCGTTCGATGGCCTCGAGCGTGTACAGACCGTCGCGGCGCATGTCGATGGCACCGGTGCCGAGCGTGAAGGTGAGCGGGTCGAAGATCAGGTCGCTGGTGGACAGGCCGTACTGCTCGACCGCGATCTTCGCGAGACGGTGGGCGACCTCCATCTTCCACTCCACGTCACGGGCCTGGCCGCGTTCGTCGATGAGCAGGCAGATGACCGCGGCGCCGTAGTCGCGGGCGAGACGGAACACGCGGTCGAGGCGCGTTCCCGGCCCCTCGCCGTCTTCCAGGTTCGCGGAGTTCAGGATGCAGCGGCCGCCGGCGAACTGCAGGCCCGCCTCCATCACCTGCGTCTCGGTGGAGTCGAGCACCAGCGGCACGCTCGCCTTCGATGCGAACCGTGACGCGATCTCGTTCATGTCGAGCGTGCCGTCGCGTCCGACGTAGTCGACGCACACATCGAGCACGTGCGAGCCCTCGCGGATCTGGTCGGTGGCCATCTTCAGGCATGTGTCCCAGTCGGTGCGCAGCATCGCCTCGCGGAACGCCTTGGAGCCCATCGCGTTCGTGCGCTCGCCGATGATGAGGAACGAGTTCTCCTGCTCGATGGTGACGGGGGAGTAGAGGGAGGTGACGCTCGGTTCGGAAACCGGGATGCGCTTCTTCGGTGTGACGCCGCGGACGGCCTCGACGACCGCGCGCAGGT
>JBEGJV010000188.1:0-2978 GCA_041184385.1 Actinomycetota bacterium | reverse complement strand
GTTCACGCGGTTGCCCGGCAACGGGAAGCTCCATGCGTAGCCGGGCAGCAGGTCCTCCTCGAACCAGACGTGCAGTTCGGTCGCGGCCGGCCCCGTCACGTTGCCGACGTACTGACGGAACGCGTGCCACTCGCCGAGATAACCGTCGGTGTGCAGGCCGAGCATCTTGCGCGTCGGCGACCACATCCCGTCAGCGGCGACCACGAAGTCGAACGTGCGGGTGCCGAGTCCGTCGATGGTCACCGTCGCGCTGTCGGCGTCGTTCCGATCGACCGACACCAGTGCCGCCTGCTCGACGATCTCCACGCCGAGGTCGCGGCAGTGGCGCACCAGAGCGTGGTCGAGTTCGATCCGCGGGGTGATGACGGCGTACTTGCTGCCGTCGACGGGCAGAGAGAGCGAGACGGTGCGGTTCGCGGGGGAGTGCACGAACACGTCGGTGCACTCGCGCGCGTTCGGGACACGCCCGAGGTCGAATCCGAGGTGCTCGAGGTGCCGCAGGGCCGAAGTGGTGAGCCCGTCCCCGCAGCACTTGTCGCGCGGAAAAGCCGATTTGTCGATGACGAGGACGTCGGCGCCGGCACGGTGCAGTTCCGTCGCGCACGCCGTCCCGGCGGGCCCCGCACCGACGATCAGAACCTTCGTGGACACGGGGGTCAGGCTACGGGTGGCTCGGCTAGGTGCTTTGGGTGACGGGTTCGTAATATCGGACACGTGGCACCACGGGGTGCCCGGAACCTCCTAGGAGCAAACCATGTCGAAGATGTGTGAAGGTCGCGTAGCAGTGGTCACCGGTGCCGGTCGCGGTATCGGTCGCGAGCACGCGCTCAGCCTCGCAAGCCAGGGTGCCAAGGTCGTCGTCAACGACCTCGGCGGCAACGTCGACGGTTCGGGCGGCGACCTCTCGCCGGCCCAGCAGGTCGTGAACGAGATCAAGGGCATGGGCGGCGAGGCCGTCGCGAACGGCGACGACATCTCCAGCTGGGAGGGCGCCCAGCGCCTCATCAACACCGCCGTCGAGACTTTCGGCGACATCAACATCGTGGTGAACAACGCGGGCATCCTCCGCGACCGCATGCTCACCAACATGACGGAGGAAGAGTGGGACGCGGTCATCAAGGTGCACCTGAAGGGCACCTTCGGTCCGTCCCGCTGGGCAGCCGCGTACTGGCGCGAGCAGGTCAAGGCCGGCAAGGAGGTCTACGGCCGCATCATCAACACCACGTCGGTGTCGGGCATCTACGGCAACGTCGGCCAGACGAACTACGGCGCAGCGAAGGCGGGCATCGCCTCCTTCACGATCATCGCCGCACTCGAGCTCGCGCGCCTCGGCGTCACCGTGAATGCCGTGGCACCAGTTGCACTCACGCGCATGACCGAGGGTCTCGGCAACGCCCCGGAGACCGACGAGGAGCGCGAGATGCGCTCGCCGAAGTGGATCGCACCCATCGTCACCTGGCTGGCGGGCAGCGAGGCCGGTCATGTCACCGGCCGCGTGTTCGAGGCCTCTGGCCAGACGCTCGCCATCGCCGAGGGCTGGCACCGTGGTCCGTCCACCTCGCCGCTCGACGACCCGACCAAGCTCGGCCCTGTCGTTGCCGACCTGCTGAAGGGCGCCCGCGCGAACGCCGGCATGGACGGCAAGGACGGCAGCTGGCCGCAGAGCACGCTCGCGAAGTAATCGCGGACGCAACAAAGGAACAACAGGGGGACACATGGCACTCAATCCAGCAGCAGTCGGCAGCGTCGGCGAGCCGTACCAGATCTCGTGGACGTCGAAGGACTCTCTGCTCTACGCAGTCAGCCTGAACGTCGGCTCCGACCAGCTCGAGTACGTCACCGAGAACTCGACAGGCGTGAAGCAGAAGGCCCTGCCCACCATGCCGGTCGTTCTCGGTTCCGGCCAGGGCGGTGCAAACTCGAACCCGATGCGCAACGTCGGCGAGTTCAACTTCGCCAACCTCGTGCATGCGTCGCAGGCGATCACGCTCCACCAGCCGCTTCCCGTCGAGGGCTCGGCCACGGTGCAGAGCAAGGTCGTGGCGATGTACGACAAGGTGAAGGCGGCGGTCATCGTGACCGAGGCCGAGGCCAAGGACGCAGCGGGCAAGCCGCTGTACTCCACGCGTTCGTCGGTGTTCATCCGCGATGCAGGTGGCTTCGGTGGTGAGCGCGGACCGAGCGGCGACCAGAACGTCCCGCCGGCGAAGGCTCCCGACCACGAGATCACCTTCCAGACCTCGCCCGACCAGGCGTTGCTCTACCGACTGAACGGTGACCGCAACCCGCTGCACTCGGACCCGAACCACCCGGCGGTCGCTGCCGGCGTGTTCCCGCGCCCGATCCTGCACGGTCTCTGCACCTACGGCTTCACCGGCCGCGCGCTGCTGAACGCACTGTGCGGGGGAGATGCCGACCGCTTCAAGCACATCGAGGGCCGCTTCGCATCCCCGGTGTTCCCCGGTGACGCACTGACGGTCAAGATGTGGAACTCGGGTGCCGGAGAGGCGTTGTTCGAGACCTACGTGGGTGACCGCAAGGTCATCGACCAGGGTCTCGTCCGCTTCAGCTGACCCGTTCACGCGACATCTCGGGGCCGCCCTTCGGGGCGGCCCTTTGTCGTTCCTGTTCGAGCGGGCCGATGTGGTGTTCCGTCGTCCCCGGTGGGAATGCTCTCTGATTAGATGAGGTCGTGGCTGCGCGACCGTGGAAGAACGCTGATGTCATCGACAATCCGTCGTGGCACCACACGCTGACGACCGAGGAGCGCAACGAGATAGTCCACGCGACGCGACGCGCCATGGCGGATGCAGACCACGGCGCGGTCGGGGAAGACCTGACCCGTGAGTCCTTCCCGTTGCCGTTGCTCGCCCCGCGGATCGCCGAATGGAACGAGATGCTCGCCGAAGGCCACGGGTTCCTGCTGGTGCACGGCTTCCCGGTCGAGGAACTCACCGACGACGAAATCCAGGTGGCAT
>JBEGJV010000187.1:0-4845 GCA_041184385.1 Actinomycetota bacterium | reverse complement strand
ATCCGGGCCATCGGTCTACTTGCCGACGTGCAGGACGAGGTCGACCAGACGGTTCGAGTAGCCCCACTCGTTGTCGTACCAGCCGAGAACCTTCACCAGGCTGCCCATGCTCATCGTCAGTTCGCTGTCGAAGACGCAACTGTGCGGGTTCGTGACGATGTCGCTCGACACGATGGGCGCGTCGGTGTATTCCAGCACTCCCTTCAGCGGTCCGTTCGCCGCTGCCTTGAAGGCAGCATTGATCTCGTCCACCGTGGCCGGCTTCTTCAGGTTCGCGACGAAGTCGGTGATCGATCCCGTCGGGACGGGGACGCGCAGCGAGGTGCCGTCGAGCTTCCCCTTCATCGATTCGAGAACCAGGCTCGTGGCGCGGGCGGCACCGGTGCTGGTGGGCGTGATGTTGATGGCCGCACCACGGGCGCGACGGAGGTCGCTGTGGGGACCGTCCACGAGTTGCTGGTCCCCGGTGTAGGCGTGGATCGTGGTCATCAGGCCGTTCTCGATGCCGAATGCGTCATCGAGCACCTTCACCATCGGCACGAAGCAGTTCGTCGTGCAGCTGGCGTTCGAGACGACCTTGTGCTTGGACTTGTCGAAATCCGTGTGGTTGATGCCGTAGACGAAAGTGGCATCGGCACCGTTCGACGGCGCCGACACGATGACCATGGGGGCGCCGGCCTCGAGATGTGCCGCTGCCTTGTCCCGGTCGGTGAAGAAACCGGTGCTCTCGATGACGAGGTCGACCTTCAGGTCTCCCCACGGCAGGGCCTTCGGGTCGCGCTCCGACAGCACCTTCAGCACCTTTCCGTCGATGCTGATCCCGTTGTCCACGGCCTTGATGTCGTTCGGCAGCACGCCGAGGACCGAGTCGTACTTCAGCAGGTGGGCCATGGTCTTCAGAGACCCGAGGTCATTGACCGCGACGATCTCCACGTCGGCATTGCGTGCGGCCGCTGCCCGGAAGAAGTTGCGGCCGATGCGGCCAAAACCATTGATGCCTACGCGAACGGTCACGTCGGGGTCCTTTCACTCACTGAATCGGCTCATCGCCGCTTCCACCCTAGTTCGCCACCCGATGGCGGGGGCCCCTGACACGGGCTCAGAGTGACAAATCGCGGTGTGACACGCGTGGGTGCCATCCCTGGGCACGCAGGTGACGGGCCACCGACTCGACCACCGCAACGGAACGGTGACGTCCGCCCGTGCAACCGACCCCGAGGGTCAGGTAACTGCGTCCCTCTGCGACGTACGCGGGGAGCACCAGGTCGAGAAGGGATGTCACCCTGTTCACGAACTCCCCTGCGATGTCGTGGCCGAGCACGTACTCGGACACTGCGGGATCGAGACCGGTGAGCGGCCGCAGGTTCTCGTCCCAGTGGGGGTTCGGCAGGAACCTCACGTCGAACACCGTGTCCACGTCGATCGGCACACCGTGCTTGAACCCGAAGGACATCACCGTGATCTGCAGCGAGTCTGCCGGTGACTCCGGGCCGAAAAGTTCCACCAGTTGGGCCTTCAGCTGGTGCACCGTCAACCCGGTGGTGTCAATGATGAGATCGGCCGACGCCTTCACGTCGGCGACGGCAGTGCGTTCCAACTCGATGACGTCCTCGAGGCCCCTCACGCCGTCACCCATCGGGTGCTTCCGTCGCGTCGCCTCGTAGCGCCGCACGAGTTCGCGCGTCGAGGCATCAAGGAACATGATCCTCACGCGGTGACCCTGTGCGCGCAGCGAGACGATGGCGTTCAGCACTCCGGCCTGCTGGCGGGCATTGCCGACGACCAGGCACAGCTTCTCGATCTCACCGCCCGACTCCCCCGACAATTCCACGACCTTGTCGACGAGGACCACGGGGAGATTGTCGACGACGAACCAGCCGAGGTCCTCCAGGTCGTCGGCCGCCTGGGAACGTCCCGCACCCGACAGCCCGGTCACCACGAGAATGTCAGTCATCGCATCGGACGCTATCTGCCCAGTGCTCCTGCTTCGTCGACCGCATGTACAGGAGACGCGGGACGGTCTGCGCGAGCGGGTACTCCGGTGCGCGCACGAGGAACCCCGGCGGTGGCGCCGGCTCCACCATGCGTCCGATCATCAGCCCGTGGGCGACGAGGGAGTTGACGTAACGGGACAGCGGTCGGTGGAGGAACCTGATGTGCACACCGAGCTCGACCTCCTCGATGCTCTCCGTCTCCACCAGGTACGGGCCGATGCGCCAGTACTGCTCCGGCGGGTCGAGGATGTAGTCGTCGATCCACCCGCTCCCCGGGGTCTGGAGCAACGGATGGTTGAGGAAGAACGAGAAACGGCCACCTGGGCGCAGGACGCGGGCCACCTCGGCGATGGCACCGTCGACATCGTCGATGTGCTCGAAGACGAGGCACGCAACCACCGCGTCGAAAGACCCGTCATCGAACGGCAGGTCTGTCGCCCCTGCCTTGATGTACGTGGGTCCGCCGGCTCGTTCGCGGGCCACCTCGAGATTGCGTTCCGTCGGGTCGATTCCCGTGACGGTGCAACCGGACCGCGCCAGCGCCCGTGAGATCTGCCCGTCACCACAGCCGACATCGAGAACGGAGCCGAAACCCGACAGTTCCTCGAGGGCCAGCGGGATGATCTGCTCCTCGTATTCGGGGTCAGCCCCGTTCGTGAAACCGTCGATCCACCACTGCGCATGCCGGTCCCACAGGGAGTCGTCGCTCATGGGACGACTCTACGGTTGGCCGGGTTCCGCATCGGGTGATGCGGGGTGGAAGCGGGCGTGGACCGCATCGGCCACGGACGCCGGCAACCAGGAGAGCGCGTCGAAGTCCGACCGTGCGGCCTTCTTTACCGCGTTGACACCGCCCATCTCCTTCACCAGTCGCTTGGCACGCACCTCACCGAGTCCTGCGATTCCCTCGAGCGACGACGACACCATTCTCTTCCCACGGACTGCGATTCCCTCGAGCGACGACGACACCATTCTCTTCCCACGGAGCTCCCTGTGGAACGTGTTGGCGAAGCGGTGTGCCTCGTCGCGGATCCGCTGCAACATGAAGAGCGCCTCGCTCCCCCTCGGGATGCGCACCGGCTCGCTGCGGCCGGGCACGTACACCTCCTCGAAGCGCTTCGCGAGCGACGCCAAAGGGATCTCGTCCTCGAGACCCAGGTTGCGCACGACACGCTGTGCGCCGTCGACGAGGAGCAACTGCGGTGGGTAGGCGAATTTCCCCGGCTTCTCCCCCCGCTCGGTCACCGGCTTGTCGCGTTCCTCGACGTACGCCGACAGCCGCCGCGTGAGGACCTCTTCCATGGCGGCGTAGTCATCGTTGCCGGGCACTCCCACCTTGAACCGTCGGTACTCGCGCTTGTTGGGGAGACCGTCCTCGAGCACCACCATGGAACCGACGTAATCGGTGCCCTGCAGGTGCGCCATGTCGTAGCACTCGATGCGCAACGGTGCCTCGGGGAGGCCCAGGAGATCCTGCAGTTCGCTGAGCGCGCGGCTGCGCGTGTTGTGGTCGGCGGCCCTGCGCATGCGGCTGCGCATGAACTCCTCCTGCGCGTTCCGGGCGACAGTCTCCTGCAGCTCACGCTTGTCACCGCGCTGGGGGACCTTTATCTGCACCTGGCTGCCGCGCAGGAACGTGAGCCACTCGCCGTAGGTCGGCGCGTCGGCAGGGGCGAACGGCACCAGGACGGTGCGCGGGACGCCGAGTGGCGGTGTGTCCCCGTAGAGCTCCTCGAGCACCCTGTCAACCAGCTTCCCGTTCGACAGGTCCTCCACCTTGTCGAGGATGAATCCCTTCCGGCCGACGACGCGCCCGTGCCGCACGAAGAACACCTGGACGGATGCCTCGAGGTCGTCGTCGGCGATCCCGATGATGTCGAGATCCTCGTCCTTCTCGCCCACCATCTGCTGTTTCTCGATGGCGCGCTGCACGCTCGCGAGCCGGTCCCGCAGGCGCGCCGCCTTCTCGAACTCGAGTGAGGTCGAGGCGTCCTGCATCTCCCTCTCGAGTTGTTCGACGACCGCATCGGTGTCCCCGTCGAGGAACCTGCTCATCTGGTCGACAAACTCGCGGTACTTCTCCGCGTCGACCTCGCCGACGCAGGGTCCGGCGCATTTCTCGATGTGGAACAGCAGACACGGGCGTCCGAGCCGGGCGTGCTGGTTGAACTTCCCCTGGCTGCACGTGCGCACGGGGAACGTTCGCAGCAGGAGGTCGAGTGTCTCCCTGATCGCGTACGCGTGCGCGAACGGGCCGAAGTACCGGGTGCCCTTGCGCTTGGTCCCGCGCATCACGACCGCACGGGGCCACTCTTCATCCATCGTGATCGCGAGGAAGGGGTAACTCTTGTCGTCACGGAGCCGAACATTGAAACGTGGCCTGTGCTGCTTGATGAGGCTGTACTCCAGCATCAACGCCTCGACCTCGTTGCGCACCTCGATCCACTCGACCGAGTGCGCAGCCGCAACCATCGACGCGGTCCGCGGATGGAGCATCTGTGGGTCCTGGAAGTAGTTCGACACGCGTGCCCGGAGGTTGGCCGCCTTCCCGACGTAGATCACCCGTCCGTGCTCGTCCTTGAACTGGTACGACCCCGGCGATGTCGGCACCGAACCCGTTGCTGGTCGCTGCACCGCCATGGCTACTTCTTCTTCTTTGCGGGCGCCTTCTGTGCCGCGGCTTTCCTTGCAGGAGCCGTCGGTGCCGCCCGCTTCTTCGGAGCAGCTGCCTTCGCGGCGGGCTTGCCCGTGGCAGCGGCGATCTTTGTCTTCGCAGTGGCCGTCGCTGCCTTCATTCCGAGAAGGGGCGCAAGGAACCGCCCCGTGTGGCTCCCCGCGCATGCCGCCACAT
>JBEGJV010000186.1:2803-5849 GCA_041184385.1 Actinomycetota bacterium | reverse complement strand
GGACCGGCCCACGCGACTTCCGGCTGGCAGTAGATGGCCCACGGGACGCGGTCATAATCCACCGGCACGGTCTTCTCGCCGAGGATCTGCTTCACCACGAGGATCGCCTCGGCGTACGCGACGTGGGCGAGCTGCGGGGTGTTGATGAGGTCACCGATGGCGAACACGTTGTCCGCGGATGTGCGGCACCATTCGTCCACCTCGACGAAACCGCGCTCGCTGACCTTCACCTTGGTGGCGCCGAGGTTCAGCTGGTCGGCGAAAGGACGGCGACCGATCGACACGATGACCGCGTCGACCTCGATGGACTCGCCGTCGCCGAACTGCACGACGGTGGAGCCGCTGCCCGTGGGCGTGTGGCTCTTCACGGCGACGCCGGTCTTGATGTCGATCTTCTTCTTCTGGAACGAACGCACGACGACGTTCGCGAGGTCGGCATCCAGGCCGGGGAGGATCTTCGGCAGACCCTCGAGGATGGTGACCTGCGCGCCGAGGTCGGCGAACGTGGAGGCGAACTCGCAGCCGATGGCACCGCCACCGATGACGGCGATGCGCTGCGGGATGCGGTCGAGCATCAGCACCTCGTCGGAGGTCATGATCGGTCCGCCCGGCTCGAAGCCCGGGAACGTGCGCGGCACGGAACCGGCGGCGAGGATCACGTTGCGTCCGCTGATCTTGCTGACGGCGCCGTCGGCAGCCGTGACGGTGACCGAGTTGTCGGCGTTCAGCGAACCGACGCCCAGCAGGTAGGTGACCTTCTTCGACTTCGTGAGACCCGTCAGGCCCTTCACCAGGCCGTCGACGATCTTCTGCTTGCGGGCCTGCGCGGTGGCGAAGTTCGTGTCACCCACGACCGTGGCGATGCCGAACTCGTTCGCGTGCTCGGCGTGGCGGCGTGCAGCGGCCGTCTCGAGGAACGCCTTCGCGGGGATGCAGCCGCGGTTCAGGCAGGTGCCACCGATGGTGTCCTTCTCGACGAGGGCAACGGAGAGTCCGGCGGACGCGCCGTAGAAGGCCGCGGCATAACCACCGGGACCACCACCGACGATCACAAGGTCGAACTGGTCAGCCATCGCAGACACTCCTCAATTCCTGACCCACCTCGTTGTGGGGCATGTTTGCTGATTAGGCGTCCCCAACGGTAGCCGTTAACCGGCGTTCGACCACTGGGATTGCTTGCCCGCACGCAGGTAGGCAACGGTCACAGTGCCCGTGCTCGGGCCGAACACCAACGAGCACTTTCCACCCTCCACCGTTGTGGTGGAACAGGCAGGCGCATCGACTCCGGTCCACGGTGTCGCCAGCACCTCCGACACCTTGCCGCCGGCCAGCATGCGCCAGCCCTCCACGGCATCCGCGCCGCTGACCCCGGACATCATGACGGTGACCACGGTGCGGTCAGTCTGCGAGGCGACCCCCAGAACCGACACGGTCATGTCGCCGAGGGTGGAACGGTCCCCGAACCCCAGAACGGTGACTTTCGTCGTTTCCTTCGCCACCTGGAGCAATTTGATCCCCCCGGCCAGCACGATGGCGATGCCGCACACGAGCGCGGTCAGGATCAATTTGCGCGTGCTCATTGACACACAGGCTACGAGCAGGGATTCGGAACAGAAAGCACCGACAGCGTGTTGAGTCACCCATGAACATCCTCGTCACCGGCGCATCCGGACTCATCGGGCGCGCGCTCGTCCCCCACCTCGAGAAGTCGGGCCACACCGTCGTTGCGGCGGTGCGCCGCGCGCCGCGGTCCGCCGCCGAGCGCCAGTGGGACCCGGCCGCGGGCACGTTGTCCGACGGATTCTTCGACGGGATCGACGCCGTCGTCCACCTTGCAGGTGCCGGCATCGGCGACAAGCGCTGGACCGACGCGTACAAGCGGGAGATCCTCGAGAGCCGCACGAAGAGCACCACGTTGCTGGCCGAGTCGATGGCCGCACTCGCGGTCAAGCCGAAAGTGTTCCTGTCGGGTTCGGCAATCGGCATCTACGGCCCTCGCGACGGTGAGCCGCTCACAGAGACCTCGGCGCACGGCGAGGGATTCCTTGCCGATGTCTGCGAGCAGTGGGAGGCGTCCACGGCAGCCGCCGAGGCTGCCGGCATCCGCACCGTCCACCTGCGCACGGGCATCGTGCTGTCGAAGGACGGTGGCGCGCTGAAGAAGCAACTGCCCCTCTTCGCGATCGGTCTCGGCGGCCGGTTCGGCAACGGCCGTCAGTGGCAGAGCTGGATCTCGATCGACGACGAGGTCGGTGCCATCACGCACCTGCTCACCTCCGCAACATCCGGACCGGTGAACCTCACCGCACCTGGTGCGGTCACGAACGCCGACTTCACGAGGACGCTCGCGTCGGTCATGAAGCGCCCGTCGCTGTTGCCGATCCCCTCGTTCGGCCCGGCGCTGCTGCTCGGCAGGGAACTCGCCGATGCGCTGCTCTTCACCGGGCAGAACGTCGCTCCCGCGGCACTGCAGCACAGCGGGTACGTCTTCCGGCATTCTTCGCTGGAAGCGGCCCTGCGTGGCATTCTCGGGAAGTGACCCAGGAACTCCCCCAGCACGCTGACGTGGTCATCGTCGGCGCCGGACTCGCGGGGCTGGTGGCGGCGCGCACGCTCGGGCTGAACGGCATCGACAGCGTCATCCTCGAGGCCTCAGACGGCGTCGGTGGTCGCGTGCGCAGCGACATCGTCGACGGCTTCGTCCTCGACCGCGGCTTCCAGGTTCTGCTCACCGGCTACCCCGAGATCCATCGCCACCTCGACATCGCAGCGCTCGACCTGCGCGCGTTCGAACCGGGTGCGCTGGTGTGGCGCGAGGGAAAGGGCACCGTCGTCGGCGACCCGTTCCGCCGACCAAAGACTCTCGTGTCCACGGCGACCGCATCAATCGGCTCGGTCACCGACAAGGCGCGCATCGCCCTGTTGCGCGCGAAGTTGCTGCGCACCGACCCGAAGGCGCTCCTGCGCGGGGACGACATCCCCACCGCGGCGGCACTGCGCGGCATGGGTTTCTCGTCGAAGATGATCGACCGCTTCTTCCGGCCGC
>JBEGJV010000186.1:0-2721 GCA_041184385.1 Actinomycetota bacterium | reverse complement strand
GACCCGACGCTCTCCACGTCGCGCCGCATGTTTGACGTCATCTTCCGCACGCTCGCCGACGGTGACTCCGCGGTGCCCGCCGGCGGCATGGGCCGGATCACCGAACAGCTCGCATCGAACCTGCCGAGGACGTCGATCCACCTCGATACGCCCGCCGTGTCCGTCGAGCCCGGTCGCGCTGTCGTCAGCGGAGGTCGTTCGATCAGCGCGAAGCACGTCATCGTGGCGACGGAGGGTCCGGTGGCATCGAGGTTGCTTGGACTGCCGCAGGTCAAGTCACGCTCCGCAGGTTGCGTGTACTTCGCCGCTGATGTCGCACCGGTCGACGGCGCATACGTGATCCTCGACGGCCACGGTCACGGCCCCGTGTACAACGTGGCGGTCATGTCGCACGTCTCCCCCGCGTACGCCCCCGCAGGGAAGCACCTTGTCGCGGCAGCGCTGCCGGGAACGATCGACGGCGACCTCGAGTCCGCGGCGCGACGTCAGTTGCGCAGCTGGTGGGGCCCGCAGGTTGACAACTGGCGCCACCTGCGCACGTACCGCATCGAGCACGGCCAGCCCGACCAGACCCCGCCGTTCCACCCGAAGAAGAACGTGTCCCTCGGCAACGGGATCTTCGTGTGCGGGGACCACCGTGACACGGGTTCCATCCAGGGTGCCATGTTCTCCGGGCGCAGGTGTGCGGAAGCCGTGGCCGAATCGGTGAGACTGTCCTCATGACGGATGCACGGTGGCTGAGTGCCGATGAGATGAGGGCGTGGCGCGGCTTCATCGAGGTAGTCGGCCGCCTGAACATCAACCTCGAAGCCGACCTCGCGAAGCACCGCCTGTCACTCGGTGACTACCAGGTGCTCGTGTACCTGTCCGAGGCCGAGGAGCACCGCATGCGCATGTGCGACCTGGCGGACATGCTGAACCTGTCGCCCTCCGGCATCACGCGCAGGCTCGACGGCCTCGTGAAGTCCGGGCTCGTCGCGCGCGAGCGCAGTTCCGCCGACGGTCGCGTCATGCTCGGTGTCCTCACGTCGAAGGGTTTCGAGAAGCTGAAGACCGTGGCGCCGCAGCACGTGGAGAGCGTGCGCGAGCACTTCATCGACCGGCTCACGCCGCAGCAGATCGCCGGCATCGGCGAGATCTTCGAGACGTTGCGCGACGGCGACGGGTCGTCAGCGGACGACGCCTGACACCTCGCGGCGCAGGTAGCGGCCGCGACCCGCGGTGCCGTGGAACGCACCACCGTCGATGATGACGTCCCCGCGCGAGAGAACGGTGCGCACGCCGCCCTGGAGCACGAAACCCTCGAACGCGGAGTGGTCGAGGTTCATGTGGTGCGTGTCCTTCGAGATGCGCGTGACGGCGTTCGGGTCGTAGACCACGACGTCCGCGTCGAAGCCCGGCGCGATGTCACCCTTCGTGGCGAGACCGAACAGGCGCGCCGGCGCGGTGGAGCAGACCTCCACCCAGCGCTCGAGCGTGATCTCACCGGCGACCACTCCCTGGTGGATGAGGTCGACGCGGTGCTCGACACCGCCGATGCCGTTCGGCACCACGTTGAACGACTCGCCGTTCATCAGCTTCTGCTCGCGCAGGCAGAACGGGCAGTGGTCCGTGCTGACCACGGCGAGCGTGTCGTCGCGCAGGCCCTCCCACAGGTTGCGCGCGTGGTGCTCGTGCTTGCTGCGCAGCGGCGTGGAGCAGATGTAGGCGGCGCCGTTCGGCCAGCCCTGGCCGAGATGTTCCTCGAGCGTGAGGTGCAGGTACTGCGGGCACGTCTCGGCGAAGATGTTCGTGCCGCGGGACCGTGCGTCCACCACCTCGTGCAGTGCCTCCTTGCTGGAGAGATGCACGATGTACAGCGGTGCGTTGCCCGCGACGCGCGACAGCACCGCGGCGCGGTGAACCGCCTCGGCCTCCAGTTCCGGCGGGCGCGTGCGCGAGTGGAAGTCGGGAGACGTGTTCCCGGCCGCGATGGCCTGCTCGATGAGGACATCGATGGCGAGTCCGTTCTCCGCGTGGACCATCGCCATCATCCCGCTGTCGGCGCACATCTGCAGCGCGCGCAGCATCTGGCCGTCGTCGCTGTAGAGGCGGCCCGGGTACGCCATGAACAACTTGATGGAGGACACGCCCTCGCGCTCCACCAGCGACCGCGCATCGACGAGTGACTGCGGCGTGACACCGCCGAGCACCTGGTGCAGGCCCCAGTCGATGACGCACTGACTGGACGCCTCGGCCATGCGCTGCTCGAAGGACTCGAGAACGTACCCCCCGGCGCGTTGTTCGGCGAAGTCAACGATCGTGGTGGTGCCGCCGAATGCGGCCGCGATGGTGCCCGACTCGAACGTGTCCGAAGAGACGGTCGCGCCGGTGTCGAGCTGCATGTGCACGTGGGCATCGACCGCACCCGGCACCACGTAGCAACCCGTCGCGTCGATCACGGTGTCACCGTCGGCCGGTGCCAGCGTTCCGCGCGGGACGACCTGGGTGATCCTGCCGTTCTCGCACACGACGTCGCTCTCGCTGCGTCCGCCGGCCCTGACGAGCAGACCATTGGTGACGAATGTGCGCATCTCGCCAGCGTAAACGAGCAACGACACCCTCTCGGTGCCAAGATTGGTGCGTGACCGTTCAGTTGCCGCAGGGATTCTCGTCGTTCGTCACGAACGTGGGCGTGAAGGACGAGTCGAAGGACTTCACCGTCGTGCTCGGTCAGGCCGG
>JBEGJV010000185.1:0-3054 GCA_041184385.1 Actinomycetota bacterium | reverse complement strand
AAGCTGCGCGCGCGCATTTTTGGCGCTGGCGGCTCGATCAAGGCGGGCGAATTCATGCTGCCCAAGGGTGCCAGTTCATCGCGTATCCTGTCGATCATTCAGGGTGACGAGGTGCTTCGCCGCTTCGTGACCATTCCAGAGGGCATGCCCTCGATCATGGTCTACGAACGATTGATGGCCAACAGCCAGCTGACGGGATCGATCGATGTTCCGGCCGAAGGTTCGGTCCTGCCGGATACCTACGAGATCGACCGGGGCGAAAGCCGCGCGGCAGTGCTGCGAAGGATGCAGGCAGCAATGCAAAGCACCCTTGCCGAACTGTGGGCCAAACGAAGCGCGAATACGGTAGTGACGACGCCCGCAGCAGCACTGGCGCTCGCGGCTATCGTGGAAAAGGAAACCGGCAAGCCCGCTGAACGTCGGATTGTTGCCGGGCTCTATTCGAACCGCATCCGGCAGGGGATCATGCTCCAGGCTGACCCGACGATCATCTATCCCATCACCAAGGGCAAGCCGCTCGGTCGCCGTATCCGGCAGAGCGAGATCCAGGCCGTCAACGATTACAACACCTACACCATGATCGGGTTACCCAGGGGACCGATCACCAACCCGGGCCGCGCCTCGATCGAGGCCGTGCTGCTCGCGGCCGAGGAGGGCGCTTTCGAGCGCGAGCGCGAGGAGAACGGCATGTTCGCCAGCGTCCCCTCGTCGCAGGCGAGCAGTGCCGCCGCCGAGGTACGCGGCGAGTTGCGCACGCTGCGCAACACGGTGGAACAGAACGCAGGGGAGATCACGCGTCTGCAGGCACGCATCGAGCACATCGCGCAGCGCGACAACCAGGCCAACTCGGAGATCGACGGCCAGCAGCGCGATCTCGAGGACGCCGAGAACGCGGTGATTGCACTGCGCGAGGAACTCGCCGACCTCGAGCGCCGTCGTGACACGGCGGAACTGAACATCGACCGCACGCAGGAGTCCGTCATCGCTGCGGAGCGTCGCCACGCACAGCGAGCGGCGCGGGTCGAGTCCTTGATGTCGGCAGACGCCGCATCGCGAGCGCGCGCCGGGTCGCAGCAACTGGCGAACGTGCCCGGTGTGGTCGGTGCGCTCATCGACCTCGTCTCGATCGAATCCGGCTGGGATGCCGCCGTCCGTGCCGCTCTCGGTGAGGCGGTCGGCGCGGTGCTCGTCGGTGACACACAGGTGGCCCGCGATGCGCTGTCCGCACTGCGCAGGAACGGGAACAGTGGCGCGGTGCTCGCCCTCGGCGCGGTCCGCGGGGCCGGGGCAAACCTGCCGATCGGCACGCAGTCCCTTCGTCCGCATGTTTCGCCCGTTGCCGGCGCCCCCGCGATGCTCGGCGAACTCCTTGATGCGTTGCTCGATGGCATCGGTTTCGCCGAGGACATCGAGGCCGCCGTGCCCGTGGTCAGTGCGAGCCCGTCGGCGGTCGTCGTCACGCGCCGCGGTGACCGCCTCGGACGCAGTGCGTGGCGCCTCGGAGCCGCCGACGACCTCGGTTCGCAGGAAGTGGTGGATGATGCCCGCCGCGAGGAGACGGAGGCGCTCGCTGACGTCGCGCGACTGAAGACCGAGCAGGACTCCGCGCGCCAGGAGATCACCAACGTGCGCCGCCTGATCGCGGACACGCAGCAGCGACTGCAGCGCCAGACCGAGGCGGCCGAGATGGCTGCCGACACCCTCACCGCCGCCATCAACGACCGACGCGCCGGTTCCACGGAGCAGCAGATGTCGCGTGACGCGATCGATGAGATCCGCGGCCGCATGGCCCAGTACACGTCGCGCGTGTCGGAACTCGAGGGCATCCTGCCGGCTCTCGAGGAGAACGAAGCCGCCGAACTCGCTGCGGTCGCCGCGTTCAACGAGGCGCGGGCGGCGTTCGATTCGCAGCTTGCCCACCTGTCGATGCGCCGCACCGACCTCGAGGTTCGTCTGGCCGGTCTCCGCGAACGTGAGCAGTACCTGCGCCAGCGCATCGAGGAGGGCGAGTCGAAGCTCGGCGCCAACTCGGAGGCGCGACTGGAGGCAGCGTCACGGCGCCAGCGCATCGAGCGCACCATCGAGGCAATCGGTCGTCTGTCCGCACTGGTCGACCAGCACCGCACGTCCACCGAGTCCCGTCTTGCCGAGCTGCATGCCATCCGTCAGCGCCAGAGCGACGAGGTGCGCGCCGTCGCTGCGCGTCTCGACCAGGCACGCCGCGACCGGCACGCCGCAGAGCAGGAACTGGAAATCGCGCGCGAGCGTTCGCGCCGCGTGGACGTCGAGGACGCGGAGGTGCGCATGCGCCTCGAGGCGGCGGTCGAACAGGTCCGCCGCGAACTGGAGGTCGAGCCCGAGGTCGCCGAGGCCGCACCGATGCCCGACGTCCCGGAGGGCACCACGCATGCAGACCGTGCGCGCGCACTCGAGCGCGACATCCGCCTGATGGGCCCCATCAACCCGCTCGCGCTGCAGGAGTTCACCGAGCTCCAGCAGCGTCACGAGTTCCTCGAGGAACAGCTCACCGACGTGCGCAACACGCGGCGCGAGCTCGCACAGGTGATCGCCGCCATCGACCAGGAGATCCAGTCGGTGTTCGCTGCCGCCTTCGCGGACGTCAGCACCAACTTCGTCGAGTTGTTCCAGTTGCTGTTCCCGGGGGGCAAGGGCAAGCTCGCGCTCACGAACCCCGACGACCTGCTCAACACGGGAATCGAGATTGAGGCGACACCCCCGGGCAAGACGTTCAAGAAGTTGTCGTTGCTCTCCGGTGGTGAGCGGTCCCTCACGGCTGTCGCGTTCCTGTTCGCCGTGTTCCGCAGCCGTCCCTCCCCGTTCTACGTGATGGACGAGGTCGAGGCCGCTCTCGACGACGTGAACCTGCACCGGTTCCTCGGTCTCGTTGCCGAGTTCCGCCGCGATGCGCAGCTGATCATCGTGAGCCACCAGAAGCGCACCATGGAAGCTGCTGACTGCCTGCTCGGTGTCAGCATGCAGCCGGGCGGGTCCTCCAAGGTCGTCACCGAACGCTCCAGCGCCGTCACGGGCTGA
>JBEGJV010000184.1:0-3055 GCA_041184385.1 Actinomycetota bacterium | reverse complement strand
ATCGGGTTCATCGGGACGGGCCACATCGCCACGTTCCACTCGAAGATGCTCCGTCGATGCGGAGTTCCCCACGTGCGCGGCGCCGTGTACGACATCGATCCCGCCCGAGCCGAGGCGTTCGCGGCCGCCAGCGGCAGCACGGTCGTCGGAAGCGAGCAGGAAGTGGTGGACGACAGCGACCTCGTCTACATCTGCACGTGGACAAGCGAGCACGCGCGCCTGGTGGACATGTGCATCGCCGCGGGCAAGCCGTTCTTCTGCGAGAAGCCACTTTCCACGGGTCTCGCCGGAGCCGATGCCATGGCGCGTGCGGCACAGGAATCCGGTCTCACCCACCAGTGCGGGCTGATCCTGCGGCGCAGCCCCGCTTACCTGTGGGCGCGCGAGCTGATCGCGGACCCGAAGTCCGGCGGCGTGATGGCCGTGGTGTTCCGCGACGACCAGTTCATCCCCACGCAGGGCCACTACAAGTCCACGTGGCGTGGCGACGTCACGAAGGCCGGCGCGGGAACCTTGTTGGAGCACAGCATCCACGACGTCGACATGCTGCGCTTCCTTGTGGGCGATGTGCGCGACGTCAGCGCACGGTCCACGTACAGGCACGGGATCGACGGCATCGAGGACGTCGTCGCTTCGTCGATTCGATTCGAGAACGGCGCCATCGGCACGCTGACCACCATCTGGCACGACAATCTCTCGCGACCAAGCCTGCGCCACGTCGAGGTGTTCTGCCGGAACCGCACTGTGGTGATTGCGGGCGATGACTGGTTCGGCCCGGTCACCTGGAGCGACGCCGATGGCACCACCGGGTCACTCGAGGGCGAGGACCTGCTGGCACGCACCGCCCCGCTGGCCCATGGCGACCCGAACCCCGACGGGGCGTTCGTGAGGGCCGCCATCGAGGGCGTCGCCGGCTTCCCGGATTTCTCTGTGGCCCTCGACGCACACCGCATCGTCGAGGCCATGTACGTCAGTTGTCGCGCCGACGGGGCCACCGTGTTCGTGGCCGAGACATTCGCCTGACAGGAATGCACGTGACGGACCTGGACAGCACACACGATTCACCGCGTGATGAAGTGGTGCAACTGCCCACGGCCGACATTCTTGACCTGCGTGTGCGCGTGCTGCGAAAGGGAACGCCGTTCACCCACGCCGACTACCCCGAGGATGCGTACCCCGATGTCGTCAACTTCTGCATCGTGCGCGGTGGCCAGCCGGTGGCAACGTCCACATGGTTCACCAAGGAATGCCCCGAGGTGCCCGGGGTGCCTGCCGTGCAACTGAAGGGCATGGCCGTTGATGACGAGCTTCAGGGTGACGGTCTCGGGGCGTTGTTGATCGACCGCGGTCTGCAGCACGCGAGGTCTCTCGGCGCGAAGGTCGTGTGGGCGCGTGCTCGTGACTCTGCGCTGTACTTCTACGAACGTCGCGGATTCGAGGTGCGCGGTGACGGGTTCATGGACGAACCCACCGGGATGCCCCACCACATCGTGCTGCGCTCGCCCTGAAACACACCGCTGGTCCGTGGGGCCGAACGCATAGTTTCGTGGGATGACTTCCGACCCCGCCGAACCCATGAGCCCCCGTACCACCGTGCGCCGCGGCGCGCACCGCGCCGAGTACTCCCGTGACGCGATTCTTTCCATACTTCGCGCGGGCACCATGGCCCATGTTGGTGTGAATACCGACGACGGTCCGCTCGTGCTGCCGATGGCCTATGGCCTCAGTGACGACACCATCTACATCCACGGCGCGCTCGCCAACTCGTTGCTGAAGGCGGGGGCAGACCGCGAGATCTGCGTGACCGTCACCGTGCTCGACGGACTGGTGATGGCGAAGTGCGCGTTCAACTACACGATGAACTACCGCTGCGTGGTCGTGCGCGGCACGGCACGGGTGGTGGACGACGAGAGAGAACACGAACATGCCCTGCGGATTGTCACCGACCACATCGTGCCGACGTGGGACATCGTGCGGCCGGTCACGGCATCGGAGCTGCGCGCCACCCGGGTCGTGGCACTGTCGCTAGACGAATGTTCCGCCAAGGTGCGCACGGGCCCGCCGACGAACGACGAGTCTGATGCGCAGGAGCAATATTGGTGCGGCGAAATCCCGATGACGACGCGTTTCGGTGATCCGGTGTCGGCACCCGATGCCGCCGGGTCAGTCCCGCCACAGGTTGCCGCGCTCGCCGGGCGCGACACTCACGACCGTTCCTAGCCCTTGATTGTGGCGACCGTGGAGTAACGGATCTGGGCGTTGTCGTCCGGGGTCACGAGAACCTCCACCGTCCATTCACCCGCGTAGGGGAACTGCACGACGCCGCTCCAGTGGTTGGCGCCCAGCTGGATCATCTCCACCGGTATCGCCGGCACGTTCTTCGCGGGCAGTTCCAGGCGCACCTTGACGGCCTTCACGGGTGTGATTGCACCGCCCGGCGGCGTGAACAGCGCATGGATCTCGGACTCACCGACACGCGCCGGGGAAATCGTGATCTCGGCGATGATGTCCCTCTGCGCGAGCGATGCGCTGAAGGTGGGAATCTGCTGGTTCAAGGCGTTCGGCGACGTGGACACCAGTGCCGCGGACAGCGCAAGGACGACCAACGCAACTGCAGCCTCCACCCGGACGAGGGAAAGGATGCTGGCTGTCCCACGGGCAGCGAGTGAACGACGAGCGCGTGTGCCGATGACAATGGCCGCCAGCACCAGAACCAGTTTCGCGATGATGAAACTTCCGTAGCCGGAATCGTCAAGTGTCGAGACACCGTCGGTCAGGTGCAGTGCCTGGGCCACTCCGGTGAGGACGACCAGCGGCATCGCCCACGTGGCGTTGCGCGAGAAGCGCGCGATGGCGGGCGCGATGAGACCGTTGCCGTCGACCTCCCGTCGCAGCAGCATGATCGAGAACAACCCGCCCACCCACACGGCGATGCCGAGGAGATGCGCAATGTCGACCGGTACGAAGACGCCGGTCAGCGTGTCGGCGCTCGGATGACCGGAGATGGAAAACGTGACCGCGGTGAGAATCACCAGCAACCACACAACCAACGATG
>JBEGJV010000183.1:0-3923 GCA_041184385.1 Actinomycetota bacterium | reverse complement strand
CGCGAGGTGTTGGTGTTCGCCAACTCGTTGCACGGCATCGTGCAGTTCTCCATCGAGCTGGGTCTCCTCACCACGGCGCTGGTGATTGCCGGCAGTTACTTCTTCGTGTGGATCCCCGTGGTCATCGTGCAGATGGTGCTGTTGATGTTGTTCGCGTCCGGTCTCGCTCTCGCACTGGCCGCTGGCAACGTGTACTTCCGTGACCTCAGCTACCTGTGGCAGATCTTCAGCCAGGTGTGGTTCTTCGCCACACCGATCGTTTACATGCCGTCGTTGATCGAGGGAAAGGTGCCGAACGCCGTCGAGTACGTGCTGAAGGTGAACCCGATGGCGGTGTTCGGCCAGGGCTTCCGCCGCAGCATGTACGACAACGCGTTCCCGGGTTGGGACAACCTGGGCGCGTGTGCCTTGGTGGCGTCGCTCTCGATGTTGATCGGCTGGTCGATCTTCACGAAGCTGTCGCGACGCTTCGCCGAGGAGCTGTAGCTCACATCCTGCGCAGCCGGCGCAGCTGGCTCGAGATGTAGGGACGGGCGCGACGCTGGCCCCCGCGCTCCAGGATGGCATCCTGCAGACGCTCCAGGGCCGCCACGACGACCTCCAGGCGCGGTGTGCGCCCGAGGCCCCGGCAGTCCGCCACCCAGCCTGAGATTGTCTGGTGGCCGCGCTCCCCGTTGCACCTGCGGCAGGCCGCCAGTTCGTTCTCCACCCAGCTGGGCCCGCCCTTGATGCGCGGCACCAGGTGCTCCGTGGTGGCCTGGTGGATGCTGCCCGGGGTGTTGTCGAGGGGCGTCCCGCACCACACGCAGTACGGGCCGTCGCGCAGCAGGATCTGGTCCATGCGCTCACGGCGGTTCGGCTGGTGGTTCGCCACGGCAGCCACGATGCCACGGGTCGCAGCGGACCCACCACATGGGCGGCATGCGGCAGGCGGCGGAACAGCAGGTGTTGTGTGGATATAAGTATTTGCTTATAATTCTGGGACATCCGTTGTGAATACACGGTGGGAAATTCTCGAGACAACTGAATATTCGGACTGGTTCGCCGGTCTCACAGACAAGCAACAGAATGCGGTCCACCTCCGTGTGCAGATCGTAAGCGAGAGCGGTCCTTCGCTGGGTCGGCCGTACGTGGATTCCCTTCGGGGAAGCCAGCACAAGGGCCTCAAGGAACTCCGCATCGCGTCAGGCGGCCATCTGCGGGTTCTCTTCATCTTTGATCCACTGAGGCGTTGCGTGTTGTTGCTCGGAGGAGACAAGGCGGAAGACAACAAGTGGAACTCGTGGTACGCGTCCGCAATTGCCAGAGCCGAAACCATCTACGAACGACATCTAAGAGGAGAAGAATCATGACGACCAAACACTCCGCGACACTCGACAAGTGGCGTGAATCACCGAATTTCGAGAGCGAAATAACCGAATGGCGTGAGGAGTTCTGGACCACCACACTCTCGTACCACTTGAATCGGTTGCGCAGACGTCGCAAGATGACCCAGCAGAAGATGGCAGAAGCGTTGGGAATTTCGCAGCCCGGTGTGTGCCAGAGGCTCAAGAAGCCCGGAAACATTGCGAACCTTGCTGATTTGGTGCAGGCGATGGGAGGCCGTCTCGATGTCATTGCCTACATCGATGGCGAGGCCATTTCGCTGTTCAATGGTCGAATCACGCCGTATGACGAGTCCGAGGTCTACGACGCGACTGACCCAGAGAACAAGTCGTTGTGATCACCGGCCGGTTCGCACCGTCGCCCACGGGCGAGCTTCACCTGGGCAACCTGCGCACGGCCCTCGCGGCGTGGATGTCGGCGAAACGCGACGGTGACGGTGGCCGGTTCCTGGTGCGGTTCGAGGACCTCGACCGGGTCACATCCACACGCGACCTGGCGGCGGCCCAGTTGCGCGACCTCGCTGCCATCGGCATCGTGCCGGACGATGAGCCCGTGTTCCAGAGCGACAGGTTCGCGCTGTACGACGCGGCGATTGATTCGCTGACCGCGCGTGGCCTTACGTACCCGTGCTTCTGCACGCGTCGCGAGATCCGTGAGGCTGCTGTCGCGCCGCACGGTGCGGTGGGTGCGTACCCGGGGACGTGCCGAGGGTTGTCAGAATCCGAACGTGCGGCCCGTGCCGCGGAAAGGCCCGGCGCGCTGCGACTGGACGCCGCTGCGGCGGGTTTCGGTGCGGTGGAGTTCGACGACGTCCTGCACGGTCGGGTCAGCGGCACGGTTGACGACGTGGTGCTGCGGCGCAACGACGGCGTGCCCAGCTACAACGTGGCGGTCGTGGTGGATGACGCGGCCCAGGGCGTGACCGAGGTGGTCCGCGGGGACGACCTGCTTCCCGTGACCGCCACGCAGATCGCGCTGCAACGGTTGCTGGGTCTGCCGACGCCCGGATACATGCACGTGCCGTTGGTTCTGGGTGACGATGGTGCGCGGCTGGCCAAGCGCCACGGCGCAGTGACACTGACTGATCTCGCGGCAACCGGAGTGGGACCCGACGAGGTTCGCGCGCGACTGCTCTCGGAAATGGAAGCATGGTTCCCCTATGGGAAATCTTGAGGCAATCCTCGGCTACCAAGGAGCACAGGCGGATGGCCCCGCTGTCGAAGTCGCACCCGACATCATCGCGATGCCGTTCTGGACGCCCGAGTTCTGTGCAACCGTGATCCGCGCTGCGCAGGCTGCCGGAGGTTTCTCCCCGCAGGATGACGATCCGGTCGGTTCGTACGACCTCTCGCTGGCGGCGATCTCGCCACGGCTGTTCGAGGCACTGGAGCAGGACATCGGCATGCGCATGTGGCCGGTCATCCGTCAGTGGTGGCCGATTGTTGACTACCACGGCCTGCGTGATGCGTTCGTGATCCACTACGCGCTCGGTGAGCAGGAGGAACTGCGTCTCCACCACGACGTCGCGCAGGTGTCGGCCAGCATCAAGCTGAACGACGGGTACGAGGGTGCCGAGCTCGAGTTCCCGCGGCAGAACTTCACGAAGACGTTCCCGTGGGTTCGTTGATCGTGTGGCCGAGCCTCGTCACGCACCCGCACGCATCGCGGCCCCTGATCAGCGGGGAGAAGTACTCGCTGACCATCTGGTGCGAATTGCCCCTCGCCATCGACTGATCCATGGACCCTCCGCCTCCTGCGGGTGGTAGACACATTGCATGACGAAACCGACCCGTGCCGTGGGGGTGATCCTCTGCCTCCTCAGTGCAGGGTCTGTCATGCCGGCACGGTCCGTGGCCCAGCCGGTTCGACCGTCTGCCATCAACGTGAACGACCGGGCGGCAGTGCTCGCGTCCTACGACGCGGAGTTCAACAGGGTCGAGCCTTCCATTGGGTGGACGGGCGACGTGAGCAAATGCGATGGCGGCACCACGTCCACGGAGTACCAACAGAGCATTCTGCAGCGCGTGAACTGGCACCGCGCGATGGCGGGTGTCTCGGACGTGACCTATCGCAGTGACCTGAACGCACAACAACAGGCTGGGGCGTTGATCAGCGCCGCCGAAGGTCAGTTGAGCCATACGCCGGCCCAGAGCGCGAAGTGCTGGACACAGGACGGGTACAACGCCACCAGTCGCAGCAACCTCTCTCTGGGTGTGAACGGGGTTCGTGCCATGACTGGGTATGTGGAGGATCCCGGTGCGAACAATGCCGCCGCCGGTCACCGGTGGTGGCTGGTGAACCCGAGGCTGAAAACGATCACGAGCGGCGACACCAAGGAGGGGAACGGCAGTTGGGGGGCAAACGCACTGCACGTGTTCGACACGGCGTCGACACCAGTCCAGCAACCACGCGACGGCTTTGTCGCCTGGCCACCGCCGGGGTACGTGCCCGATGACGTCGTCTTCCCGCGCTGGAGCGTGATGGTCTACGGCTACAGCGGTGTGCCCACTCCGGACTTCACCAATGCAACCGTGACG
>JBEGJV010000182.1:0-3101 GCA_041184385.1 Actinomycetota bacterium | reverse complement strand
CTCGACGGCCTGCCACATCGCTTCAGCGTCGAACTCCACCAGTCCGGGTGCCGGCGTGGAGGCGGCGAACTCCTCGTGGTGCAGACCGGTGATCGAGGCGTCATCATTCACGACCGCGGCCCGAAGGCCGCTGGTGCCGACGTCGATGACGAGTGTCCTCACAGGTCGAGCTTCCCTGGGTTCAGGATTCCGTTCGGGTCGAGAGCCTTCTTCACCGTGCGCAGCACGTCGAGCCCGTTGCCGAGCGCCTGGCGCATGAACGGTGCGCGGCTGTAGCCGACGCCGTGGTGGTGGGAGAGACTTGCGCCGGCCGCGATGGCCGCGCTCTGGCCGGCGGCCCACAGCCCGCGGTAGGTGTCCTCGAACTCCTCGGCCGGCGGGTTCGCCGCGAACGTGAAGTACACGCACGCACCCTCGATGTAGCTGTGCGAGAGGTGGCACGTGGCGGTGCGTGCGTTCTTCACGCCGAGCATCGCCGTCTCCACCTGCTCCACGACGTCATCGAGCAGTGCCCAGTTCGCCGCGACCTCCATGGTGTCCACCACGTAACCCTTGCGGGTGAGTGCCTGGAGCCCGCTCGTGTCGTTCCGGTGGTGCATCCACGCCTCGACAAGGTCGGTGCCGAGCACCTTCGCCCCCATCGACATGCACGCATCGTGGGTGACCGACATCGTCGCGTCGACGACCGTCTCGTTTCCCTCGTCGAGGACGAGCAGCACGGCCTCGGTGCCGTCGCCGCCGTGCGAGCGCTTGCTCTCCGCTCCGTCGTAGAGGCGCAGGACGGCGGGTGTGGCGCCGTTGCGCATCACCCTGCGGCATGCCTCGAAGCCGTCGGACAACGACGCGAACGAGTACGCCGCGCGGCGCTCCACCTCGGGCAGCGGGTGCGTACGGAGCCACACGCGCGTGACGACGCCGAGAGTGCCCTCGCTGCCGAGGATCAACTGCGAGAGGTCGGGTCCGACTGCGCCCGCCGGTGCGCCGCCTGTGCGCATGACGGTGCCGTCGGCCATGACCACCTCGAGTGCGTGGACGATGTCCTCGATCTTCCCGTACCGCGTCGAGTACTGACCTGCGCCGCGGCAGGCGACCCATCCGCCCACCGTGGCAAGGTCGAA
Source organism: Actinomycetota bacterium (assembly GCA_041184385.1). Lineage (GTDB taxonomy): Bacteria > Actinomycetota > Acidimicrobiia > Acidimicrobiales > Ilumatobacteraceae > UBA2093. The sequence goes on along the minus strand of JBEGJV010000182.1, from coordinate 1,983 downwards.
CGACTGCGGGAAGTGGCCGATGGTGAGACCGTTCTCGCGAGCAACGCGCTCGGCGTCGGGCCCGAACGTGCCGGCGAGAGCACAGACGATCCCCGACACCGTGTCGATCGAGTCGATTCCCTGCATCGACGTCATGTCGAGCGCGACTCCGCCGTTCAGCGGGATCGCCCCGCCGCACACGCCGCTGCGGCCGCCGGAGACCGTGACCGCGATGCGGTGCTCGTTGCAGTAGGCGAGGAGTGACGAGACCTCTGCTGTGTCCCGCGGCCGGCACACGGCACCGGGTATCTGCGGGGTCTCGCCCGCAAGCGACCAACGCATGGCGAGAGGCCACCAGTCACGGCCGTGCTCGGCGCGGTCGGCATGCGTGACGTCGGTGTGACAGATGCGCGCGAGGGCGTCGAGATGCTCTTCCGCCACCTCCGCCACGGCCGGCAGATGGATGCCCGCATTGTCGGCGCCGCCGCCGAACTCGATGGGCGGTGTTGCTGCGGATTGGAAGGACTGAATTGTCACGGCGACTCCCTGGTTGACCGGAGTCGATTGTCGCAGATGCGCGGCGGTCAGTCCCCAGCGACGATTGCTACTTGCTCGCCGCGATGAACTCGGCCTCTGTCACGAGGCCGGCTGCATCCTCGCGGGCGCATTCATCGACGAAGTGGGCGAGTTGAGCCGCCTTTTCCGCCTCTGACCAACCGAGCAACGGGGCAATCAGGTCACAGACGGCCGGTGCGGCTGCCCGCGTGGCGCGGCGGTCGAACAGGCGGGAGCGTGTGCGGCGGGTGAGGACGTCGTCGAGTGTGCCCGCCATCTCGTGGGTCACCGCGTACACGGCCTCGCACCTTAGGTAGGGGAGGCCGTCGACGAGTTCGTCCGCGAGCGACGGATCCCCGGCGATCAGTGACTTCAGCGCGGCGGCATCGGAGCCGTAACGACCGTCGAGATGAACGTCCACGTCGGTGGAGGACCAGCGCTTTCCCGTGGCGCCGCGCAACGACAACGAGCGCGTGCGGCACTTCTTCTTTGTCCCGAGGATCTTCTGTGCTTCATCGACGGCGTCCTCGGCCATCTCGCGGTACGTGGTCAGCTTCCCGCCGGTGACGGTGACGACACCGGTCGGCGACGTCGACACCTTGTGGCGGCGGCTGAGGTCGGCGGTGCGGCCTGACTTGGCGTTCTCGTCGGGCTTCACGAGCGGACGGAGTCCCGACCACACGCCGAGAACGTCGTCGGTCGTCACGTTCGTGGTGACGCTCGCGTTCAGTGCGTTCAGCACGTACTCGATGTCGTCCCTCGTGCACTGCGGGTCGTTGACGGGGCCCTTGTAGTCGGTGTCGGTCGTGCCGATGTACGTGTAACGGTACGTGCCGTCACCCTTCGGCACCCACGGCACGACGAAGAGGCTGCGGCGGTCCTTGGGCACCGGGATGACGACTGCGATGTCGTTGCGCACCTTCTCCCACGGCACCGTCAGGTGCACGCCCTTCGCCGGGCGGATGGTGTCGGGGTGGACGTTCTCGTCGAGTGCGCGCACGTCGTCGGCCCACACGCCGGTCGCGTTGATGACGACTTTCGCCGTGGCAGAGAACTCGCGCCCCGTGACGGTGTCACGGAGGCGCACGGTGTGGGTCCCGCCGGTCGAATCGATTCCCGTCACTGCGCAGTAGTTCGCGACGGCCGCACCGTGGTCGGCGGCAGTGCGCGCGACCGTCAGTGTCAACCGCGCATCGTCGGCCTCGGCGTCGTAGTAGAGGTAGGCAGAGGCGAGACGCCGCGGGTCCATCGTGGGCAGGTGCGCGAACGCCGACTTCGAGCGCAACCTGCGGTGGATGCGCCCGATGCGCCAGCCGCCGGTGAGGTCGTACATCCACATCGCCGAACCGAGGGCGCGGGCGATCTTGCGCGACACCACGCCGTCCTTGGTGAGGATGGGGATCATGAACGGGAGCACGCGCACCAGGTGGGGCGCGTTGCGTCGCAGGC
>JBEGJV010000181.1:0-3105 GCA_041184385.1 Actinomycetota bacterium | reverse complement strand
GGTGACCGTGGGGAACATGAGGCTCTGCAGACGACCGCCGCGGAGGGCCGTGGTCGTGAGGCTCTCGTTCCCCGCACGGAATCGCTCGACCTCCTCCGGTTCGCGCACGAACGCACGCACCACGCGGATGCCGGTGAGCTGCTCGCGGAGAACGGCATTGATGCGGTCGATCTTCTCCTGCATCAGGCGGAACGTGGGCGTCATGCGCACGATGATCGAGCCCTGGGCAATCAGCACCAGCGGGATGGTGACGACGAAGATCCATGACAGGCCGATGTCCTGGCGCATCGCCAGGATCACCCCGCCCACCGCGGTGAACGGTGCCCCGAGAAGCAGGGTGCACGTCATGAGAACGAGCATCTGCACCTGCTGCACGTCGTTCGTGATACGGGTGATGAGGGACGGGGGCCCGAAGTGGTTCACCTCGCGGCTGGAGAAGCTGTTGACCTGGTGGAACAGGTCCCGGCGGGTGTCACGGCCGAAGCCCATGGCCGCCTTTGACCCGACCCGGACTGCCGCAATCGAGAAGACCACCTGGACCAGGGTGACCCCGATCATGATGATTCCCATCCGCAGGATGTACCCGTGGTCCCCCTTGGCGACCCCGTTGTCGATGATGTCGGCGTTCAACGTCGGCAGGTACAGGCCGGCAACGGCCTGGATGGCCTGGTAGAGGACAACGAACCACAGGACGGTCTTGTAGGCACCGAGTTGTCGTTTCAGCAGTGCAATCAGCACGACAACCCCCCTCTCAACACCGTGTCAACCCTAGTGATGCGGTGTTTGGCAACCACAAGTGGAGTGGGGTGACGGTTGTCGCCCGCGTGGCGAACACCAGCTTCCGTGCCGAATGTCGCCCCGATGCGGCAATTACCCGTCAACGACGTGCAGTGTGCCGTGTCCCCGGGGGGTCGACGGCCCACGGAGCAGGTGCGCCCCAGGTGTCTCCGTAGATCAGTTCGCTCATCGGTGACCGTCGCACGGGACCGTGCGAACCCTCGGGCCGGCCGAGTGTGATCGAGGCGGCGATGAAGACTTCCTCCGGTATCCCGAGAAGCTCCTTCAGTTCTGCGTCCACGAACGCATGGAACCCCGTGAGCACTCCCCCGTACCCGAGCGCACGCGCTGCCAGCAGCACGTTCTGCACCGCCGGGTACACCGACGCTCCCTCGTTCGGGTTGGGAGCGCGGTAGCGCACGAGGCACCCGAGCACGAGTGCCGGAACGCGCTCGATGTTGTCGACGTACTGCTGCATCGTCGCCGCCATGCGCGCCTTCGGCGATGACAGGTCGGCACCCGTCCCCGAGTCATAACCGTCATCCGTTCGCTTCGCGCCCCACACCGCCCGTGCACCCTTCGCGATCAGCGCCTTCGCCTGTTCGGCCTTCTCGCCGTCCGTCAGCACCAGGAAACGGAATGGCTGGCGGTTCGAACCGCTCGGCGCGCGGGTCGCGGCGAACATGATGTCCCGCAGTACGTGACCCGGGACCGGCTCGTCCACGTAACGACGGATCGCGCGGGTGGTGGTCAGCCCCTCGAGCATTCCCACCGTGTCGGCCTGCAACCCGAGGGTGGTGAGGTCTTTGCTGTCCATCCCGACCATTTCTACCCCACTGTGCCCGTCAGTACTGTGTGGACGTGCATCAAGAACTCGGTTTCTACACGCTCGCCGGAGCCCCGAAATCCCCCCGCGACATGCTGGGCGAACTCGCCCACGCCGAGCGCCTCGGCATCGGCACAGCATTCATCTCGGAACGGTTCAACATCAAGGAGGCCGGCGCCCTGACCGGTGCGGCGTGTGCGGTCTCGAACCTGAACATCATCACCGCCGCCACGAACCACACGACACGCCACCCCATCGTCACCGCATCGTGGGCCAGCACGCTCCACCTTCTCTCCGAGGGGCGCTTCAGTCTCGGCATCGGTCGCGGCATCGACGCGATGTTCAGGGCCTTCGGCATGCCGCTCGCCACCACAGAATCGATGGAGTCGTTCGCACTCCTCATGCGCAGGCTGTGGAAGGGGGAAACGGTCCTCGGGTACGAGGACATCACGGGCAAGTACCCGGTGCTGCGCCTCGACCCCGAGTTCGACCTGGACATACCGCTGAGCATCACCGCTTTCGGTCCGAAGACGCTCGAGCTCGGCGGCCGCTGCTTCGACAACGTGATCCTGCACACCTTCTTCACCGACGAGACGACGGCACGCGCCGTTCGCACCGTGAAGGAATCGGCCGAGAAGGCAGGACGTGACCCGTCGACGGTGAAGGTGTGGTCGTGCTTCGCCACCATCGGGGACCATCTGCCCCACGACCTGCGCATCAAGAAGACCGTCGGAAGGTTGGCCACCTACCTGCAGGCGTACGGGGACCTGATGGTGCGCACCAACAACTGGGACCCCAAGGTGCTGCAGAGGTTCCGCGAGGACGAATTCGTTCGCACGTTCCCCGGTGCACTCGACGCGAAGGCCACCACAGCGGAACTCGAGCGTGTCGCGCCGCTCATCCCCGGGGAGTGGCTGGCACCGGCGGCAACGGGCACCCCCGAACAGTGCGTCGCGGCCGTGCGCAACCAGTTCGCGCTCGGGTGCGACGGGGTCATCATGCACGGGGCGTCCCCGGCGGAGCTCGAACCGATCGTCAACGCCTACACGGCGTGATCACGCGGCCCAGTGGGCCGTCAGCATGTCCGCACCGGCGACCGGGTTCTCGATCATCCACCAGTGACCGACACCGCGGAGGTTCGCCGTGTCGGCGCCCACCGACCGCGCCATCTCCTCGTGCATGGCGTGCGGGCCGGCGTAGTGGTCGTTCTCCGCGATGATCACCAGGCCGTTTGCCGGTCGGGTCGTCACGAACATCTCGCCGAGCTCGCGCATGGCCGGTTGTGCGGCGCTTCGGTAGAGAGCAAGGATGCACCGCGCCATCTCGTCGTTCACCCATGGCTTCATCTCGCGGACGATCGCCTCCGTGATGCCCATCCCCCCGAACGCGGTGATCATCGTGTCGATGTCCATGGCGGCCATGCCCGCCACCATCTGCTCGCCGAGGTCGGGGGTCTGCCACCCCTGCGCCGCGTCGTGCCACACGTAGTCGCGGTGGAGAAG
>JBEGJV010000180.1:0-3563 GCA_041184385.1 Actinomycetota bacterium | reverse complement strand
GGGGATCAACGAGCAGGCCGACCTGTGGCTGGACGGCGCGTACCTCGGCGACCAGGACGACTACTTCCGCCATCACAGTTACGACATCACCGCACTCGCCGCGCTGAACGACAGGCATGACCTGGTACTGGAGGTGAACGGGGCCTCCCCCCACGCAGGCATCTGGCGACCGATCTCGATCCGCACGACCGGCCAGGCCCACATCCAGGCGACACGGGTGATGACGCGGGACGCGAGCGAGGAGAACGCCCACGTCCTATTCGGCGCCACGATCGACTGCGGGTCGGCACTGACAGCCACGATCCGCACCTCGATCGACGGCACGGTCGTTGACTCGCGACGCCAGTCGCTCGCCAAGGGCACGAACAACGTCTCGTGGAACCTCGACGTTCCGCGCCCGAGACTGTGGTGGCCCTGGTGGTGGTCCTGATCGAGGTTCTGGTGGACGGCGAGGTCAGCGACTCGCACGAGACACGCACCGGGCTGCGCGAGGCAACATTCCAGAACTGGACGTGCACCGTCAACGGCGAACCGTTGTTCCTTGACGGTGCCTACCTGGCGCAACCGGACATCGACCTTGCACACGCGTCCCTCGACACGATCACCGAGCCCCTGGTGAGGGCACGTCAACAGGGGCTCGACATGGTGCGCGTGCACGGTCACGTCGCCCATCCCTCGTTCTACGACGCCGCCGACGAACTGGGGATGCTGCTCCTGCAGGACCTGCCGGTGCGCGGTTCGGGCAAACGCGGACGCAAGCTGTCTGCGCGGTGGATCGGTGGTCTGGTGGACACGGTCGGCCACCACCCCAGCGTGTTCGCGTGGCACCACCGCGGGCTCGACCAGTTCACGCACCGCGGGCTCGCAAAGGCGGACCCCACACGCGATTCCGTCGGCCATCTCTCGACGGTTCTCCCCGCGTCCACACGCTCGAAAATCGGCGCGTGGCTCGGCACGCTCGACGCCATCACGCGCACCAGCCCCGAGACATCCATCGCAGCGGTCCCCAATCTCGCGCGCTTCGTCACTCACGAGGAGCTGGAACTCGTTCCCCCGCTGCGGCCGGACTCGGAGGCGCAGCGTGACCACCTGGTGACGTACCTGCGTTCGATCGGCTACAACCCGACCACGGGTTACTGCTTCGACCGGCTCTGACGGAACGTCAGACGTAGCGCCAGCGCTTGGCGTCGACGCCGCGCGCGTTGTTGCCCATGGCCTCGAGGGCCTCGGTCTCCATGTCCACCACGTCACGCGGCAACAGGTTCAGGATCCCTGCGACCGCGTCGATCGTCATGGGGATCTCGCCGGGGTTGCCGAAGCGCATCTTCACGATGGTCCGGTGCGGCTCGGGAAGCGAGGACACGTCCATTCCGAGAACCTTCGTGACCGGGCGTCCTCGCTTCGGCTTCGGTCCCTTCGGCTGCGGGGGGGCGCCTGCGGGTGGGCGGCCGCGTCGCACGACGGTGCGCCTGAACTCCCCGCACCATTTGGGGCAGTAATGGGTCGTGTTGTCGCCCGACAGTTCGGTGCCGCAGCGACCACACGCACGGCCGAGGCCGCGCTGCTTGCGGTTCGCGTTCATGCGCGTGACGCGGCTGTTCAGGTACTTGCACTCGTCGTTCTGGCACGTGATCACCGGCCCGCGCGTCTCGCGCAGGAACGGTGCGTTGCAGATGACGCAGTTGAACTGCTTGCCGCCCATGATGCTTACTTGCGCGCGAGGTCCTTGCGGTTCGCGAACTTCGCCTTGCGGTAGTCCTTGTGCATCAGCGCGATGACGTCGATGGAGATTGACTTCGGGCACGCCGCCTCGCACTCACCGTGGTTGGTGCAGGAACCGAAGTACTCGTCCATGGTCTCGACCATCGCCTCGACACGGCTGTACCGCTCGGCCTGGCCCTGCGGGAGGCGGTTCAGGTGCGAGACCTTGGCCGCCGTGAACAGGTTCGCCGCGCCGTTCGGGCACGCCGCGACGCACGCACCGCAACCGATGCATTCCGCGGAGTCCATTGCCGCATCCGCGACGGTCTTGGCGATGGGGATGAGGTTCGCATCGGGCGCGCCACCGGTGTCGGCGGTGATGAAGCCACCGGACTCGATGATGCGGTCGAACGCCGAACGGTCGACCATGAGGTCCTTGATGATCGGGAACGCCGACGCACGCCAGGGCTCGATGGTGATGACGTCACCGCTCTTGAACTTGCGCATGTGCAGCTGGCACGTGGCGGTCGCCTTGGCCGGGCCGTGGGCCTGGCCGTCGATCATCAGCGAGCACGTGCCGCAGATTCCCTCGCGGCAGTCGTGGTCGAAGACGATTGCCTCCTTGCCGGCGTGCACGAGGTTGTCGTTCAGGATGTCGAGCATCTCGAGGAACGAAGCCTCGTCGGTGATGCGGTCGATCTTGTACTCCTCGAAGCGTCCCTTGTCGTTCGGCCCTGCCTGGCGCCAGATGCGGAGCGTGATGTTCTCGAGATGGTTGCTCACTTGTAGCTCCTCGTTGCAAGGTGGACTTCCTCGAAAGTCAACGGTTCGACGTTGAGGTTCGGCTTCATCGGGTCGCCGCCCCACTGCCATGCGGAGACATGGCAGTAGTTGTCGTCGTCACGCAGGGCCTCGCCATCGTCGGTCTGGTACTCGGCACGGAAGTGACCGCCGCAGCTCTCGTTGCGCTCGAGTGCGTCGCGGCACATGAGCATGCCCAGCTGGAAGAAGTCGTCCACGCGGCCGGCCTTCTCCAGCGTCTGGTTCAGGCTGGTGGCATCGCCGGTGACCTTCAGGTCCTTCTGGAACTCCTCGTACAGGGCCGGGATCTCGCTGAGGGCCTTCTCGAGGCCCTGCTGCGTGCGCTCCATGCCGCAGTAATCCCAGATGATCTTGCCGAGCTCGCGGTGGAAGAAGTCCGGCGACTTGGTGCCGTTCACGGCGAGGTAGCCGTTGTAACGGTTGCGCGCCTCTTCCTCTGCCTTCTTGAACTCGGGGTGATCGGTGCCGGGCACCGCCTTGTTCAGCATCGGCGCCAGTTCGTTGCCGATCGTGTACGGAAGGACGAAGTAGCCGTCCGACAGGCCCTGCATGAGGGCGGATGCACCGAGACGGTTCGCACCGTGGTCGGAGAAGTTCGCCTCCCCCGCGGCGTACAGGCCGGGGATGTTCGTCTGCAGTTCGTAGTCCACCCACAGGCCGCCCATCGTGTAGTGGCTGGCCGGGTAGATGCGCATGGGCTGCTCGTACGGGTTCTCGCCCGCGATGCGCTCGTACATCTCGAAGAGGTTGCCGTAGCGCTCTGCCACGACGTCCTTGCCGAGACGGTTGATTGCATCGGCGAAGTCGAGGTACACGCCGTTCTTCTGCGGCCCGACGCCGAGACCCTTGTCGACGGCGCGCTTGGCGGCACGCGAGGAGATGTCACGCGGGGCAAGGTTGCCGAACGACGGGTACAGGCGCTCGAGGTAGTAGTCGCGCTCTGACTCGGGCACGAGGTGCGCGGGGCGCGTCTCGTCCGGGTTCGTGGGCACCCACACGCGGCCGTCGTTGCGCAGCGACTCCGACATGAGCGTCAGCTT
>JBEGJV010000179.1:0-3191 GCA_041184385.1 Actinomycetota bacterium | reverse complement strand
TGGCTGGTCGATGCGAAGGACCTCGCCGACCGCGACGCGCTCGAGATCAGTTGCTCCGTGAACGGTGTCGAGATGCAGCGCGAGAAGACGAACGACCTCATCTTCGACGTGCCGCAGCAGATCGCCTACCTCAGCAGCATCGTGCAGTTGCTGCCCGGCGACGTGATCTTCACCGGCACGCCCGGTGGCGTGGGAATGGCACGCAAGCCCGCGGTCTTCCTGAAGGCCGGCGACGTTCTCGAGTCGACCCTGACGGGTCTGTCGCACATCGTCAACCGCTGCGTCTGATACGCGTCAACCGGCGAACGGTCGTGTGACCGTCTCGCACCAGTTCCACAGGTCCCGACGCCGGTCGGGAGTGTCCGTTGCCCTCGACGTCGCGGTCTTGTGCGTGGAGCGCGGCTCCCTGTCGCACCAGAACGTCCCCGACGGCGCCGGCAACGTCTCCGCGGCCGCCAACCACGCGATGGTGTCGGCACCCTGGCGCGGTGTGCGCAGCAACGGCCTCGTCACCGTGCGGAACGTCGGAAGTGACGACTTCACGCCGGGTGTGTCGGCCCACCCGGGGTGCATCGCGGCGAAGTGAACGTCGGGGCGCTTCTCCGCCCACATCTCGTTCAGCACCACCTGGGCGCGCTTCGCGATCGCGTACTGGCGGGTGCCGTTGTACTGCAGTTCGTTCATCTCGAGCGTGCGGCCACCGGCGACTCGCGGGAGGTCGGCGGAGTACATGCCGCCCGACGACACCGTGACGACACGCCCGTTCACGCGCGCAATCGTGTCGACCAGCATCGACGTCATCAGGAACGGACCGAGCACGTGTGTTGCGACGGTGGACTCGAAACCCTGTGCGGTCAGCACCCTCTCGTGCGTCAGTGCACCGGCATTGTGCACGAGTGCATCGACCTTCCCCCCGGCGGCAATCGCGCGGGATGCCGAGGCGACGGCCTCCAGGTCTCCCATGTCGCACACCACGACCGACACCGTGCCCGCACCGAGCGCATCGAATTCCTCTGCCGACACCGAGGTCCGTGTTGCGTCTCGGCCGACGATCACCAGGTCGGCACCCGCCCGTGCGAGCATCACGCACGTCTCGCGACCCAGTCCCGACGTCGGGCCCGTCACGACGATCCTGCGTCCCGTCAGGTCCATCGACTCGACATCCACGAAGGAACCGAGCCGGCTGCGCACCTCGTACCCGATGCGGGAGAAACCCCCAACGACGGTGGTGTCGAGGAAATTGCTGACGAGGTTCTTCACATGACGTGCAACAACAGCACGACGCCGATGATTCCGTGCAGCGTCCACGCAAGCGTGCGCGGCCAGTTGGTGAGAACCAGCTCGCGGCCGACCTTCTCGTCGGGGTTCTCCGCCATGCGGGAGTGACGCGGCACCGAGAGAAGGACCGTGCACAGCAATGCAACGGCGACGCAGGCACCACCGCCCCACGTGAGCACCCACGGGACATCGACCGGCCGGTCGAACATCAGCCACAGGGTGGTGACTCCCTCGATGCCCATCGGCGCGCCGACCACCCACGCCGTGCGCGACTGGTGCTCGCCCGCGACGACCTTTGCGTTCTCCACCGGAACGATCGCGAGCAACGGGTAGTGGACCACCTGCACGAACCAGATCACGCCGGTCATCACCAGCGCTGATGCTGCGTTGAGAGCGACGATGAGGTTCACGACGTGATGCCGTACTCGCTGATGTCCACGATCCGGCCCTCGTCGATGGACCGGTGCGCGGCGGCGCCGATGACGACGCTCCACAGACCGTCGACGACACCGACCTCCGGCTGCGAACCCCCGAGCACGGCGTCGACGAATTTCCTGCACTCGCGGTAGCTGGCGCCGTGGTGGAAGCCGATGTGCGGCACACCAGCATCATGGTCACCCAAGGGGAGAACTGTGCCGGACCGCGTCGCGCGGTCACCCACGTAGATCGAACCCTCACCGGGCACCTCTGCCTCGATCACGGCCCTGTCGCCGACCGCGACGATGCGCTGCTCGTGCCGGGCGCCCTCGGCGAACATGCTGAGGTCGAGCATCGCACGCACGCCGTTGTCGTAGTCCACGATCACGAATGCGTTGTCGAGGATGTCGCTGCGCTCGCCCTCGTACCACTCGTCGATATGGTTCACGTCCTGGCCGCCGCTCGCCATCACGCGCACGGGGCGTGCCCCTACCGCGAGGTTCATCAGGTCGAAGAAGTGGCAGCACTTCTCCACCAGCGTGCCGCCGGTGTTGCGCGAGAATCGGTTCCAGTTGCCGACCTTCACGAGGAAGGGGAACCGGTGCTCGCGCACGGAGAACATCCGCAGGTTGCCCACCGCACCCGCATCGAGTTGCTGCAACAGGGCGGCAATGGTGGGCATGTAGCGGTACTCGAGACCCACCCACGTGATGGCCGACCGCCGCGCCTGCGCCTCCACGACCGACACGCAGTCCTCCACCGTGGTGCACATCGGCTTCTCCACCAGCACCGGGACATCGGCTGCGAAGACGTCATCGAGAACCGACTTGTGCGTGAAGTTCGGCGACGAGACGAGCACGGCATCGACAAGGCCGGAGTCGAGCAGGGCACGGTGGTCCGTGAACTCGGCAACGTCCCCGTACCGACCGTCCATGGTGGTCCGCGCCCACCCGCGGGGTTCCTCGTTCGGGTCGGAGACGGCCGTGATGCGCGCCTCCGGTATGCCCATCAGGTTCTTGATGTGCTCGCAACCCATCATGCCCGTGCCGATCATGCCGATGCGCAGGTCACCCATGACCATCGAGGTTACGGCCCATTTACCCGACGGAACCGCGGGGACTACTCTGACCACTGTCGTTGCGGGGGCAACGCATCACATTGGGGGGAACCATGGCAATCGTCGATCTTCTTGGGTCCGGTCTCGGCCTGCTGAAGTCCGAGTCCGACATCACACCGACTTGGGTGGAGGGTGTGCTCCGCGGCAGCGGCAACCTGGAGGACGGGGTCACCGTCACCGGCGTCACCACCGAGCGCATCGGCGAGGGCGTCGGCATCCTCAGCATCCTGCAGCGCATCATCCCCACCTACTCGGGTGCCACTCAGAAGGGACCGAAGTCGTTGGTCGTCAAGTACCCGACCGACGATCCCACCCAGCGCTTCACCGCTGACGCTCTCGTCCTCTACATCCGCGAACTTGTCTTCTACCGCGACTGCGC
>JBEGJV010000178.1:0-3203 GCA_041184385.1 Actinomycetota bacterium | reverse complement strand
GCAACGGCATGTGACCGACGAGCCTTCTCGAATGGTGGACGACCCACGGGAAGAGCGCGTACGTGACGAGGCCACCCCACCGGCCGGCCGCGATCGACGTGTATGCCAACGGGACCGCGGCGTACGCGAGAGTCGCCGCGACGCGCGCGGCACGCGTGGTCATGACCGATGCGAACCTCCACACACCGAGCCAACCGACCAACGGCGCGCCGACGATGAACAACGTCCGCAGCAGGGCCATGTGCCCGAAGGTCGCCAACCCGCCGGCAGCCGTGAGCGCAACGTGCGTGGGAACGGGTCCGACCTGGCCGAATCCGCTGTTCCACCAACCGCTGACGAACGACGAGAAGAGTGCGCCGGGGCCGTCGCGGAACGTCACGAACTGCCCGACATTCTCGGGACCGTTCATCAAGAGGTCGCGCGATCCCACGACGAGCACCGTCACGAGGACTGACCACAGGACGATGGCCGAGCGCGGCGCGACTTCCTTCGTACCCGACAGGCCCGCCTGTGCCTGTTCGATGCCCCGTCGCCGGTCACGACGACGCAGGTACCCCACCATCCATGCACTGCCCCGCACCTGCAGGGCATGGATCTCCGAGTCCGCGACCGACCGCACGACTGCCGCGCGTCGCCGCCTGATGGCACCCGCGGAGAACGGGACAGTCAGCAACGCGCGCAGTTCGTCGAGGCCTCGGCGCGGTGCCCCGGTGACCATCACGATGACGGCGTGCACCAGGGTGACGACGATTGCCTCGACTGACGTGACGAACAGGCGCGCACGCGACGTGAGCGTGAAGACCGTCGCGAGACGGACCAGGTCACGCTGAAGCTGAAGCTCCGCTTCGTCGTCCTCGTTGCGCTCGAGCATCGACTCCCTGTGCCGCGCAACGGCTGAGGGAACGATCACGACCCGCGCCCCCGTGAGATGGACGCGCCAGCAGAGATCGAGGTCGGCGCCGACAGTGGCGAGCTGCGGATTGAACCCGTCGATCGACCGGAACAGGTCCGCTCGCACCATCAGGCACGCCGACGACAGTTCGAACACGTCCTGCACCAGGTCGTGCTGCTCCTGGTCAACCTCGCCGTCATCTGCCAACGGCATCTCGACTCCGAGCCGGTCGACCGCGATGCCGACACTCTGGATGCGGCGGGCGTCCTGCCAGTGGACCAACTTCGGGCCGACCACCCCGGCATTCGACCGGTACATCTCGTCGACGAGAGAGGTCACGGCGCCCGGCGAGAGCGCCACGTCGTCGTGGAGGAAACAGAAAATCCCCCCGTCACCCTGCACCAGGTTGAGGACGGAGTTGCACGAAGCCGCGTACCCGGGATTGCCCCCGACATAACGGACGACGGCATCGGGCACCATGGTGTCGATGAGATCCCGCGCCGGCTGGTTCCCCGGGTCAGTCGCCTCCCCCGTCAGCAGGAAGAGGAACTGGAGGCCCGGGTAGTCCTGGTCAATGAGGCCCTGGAGGGTCTCGACGAACCAGTCGCCCGGCTGATGAACGACCATCGTGGCCACCACGGGTGGCAGGGGGGTGAGAACTGGCTCGGACACGCCCCCGCGAGGCTAGTTGTCCCCTTCCCATGCCCACGGGCGACCCACCGGACCGAGGCTTGGTGTGACGTGTGAGACACATCTCGCAGAGTGCTTGCAGTAGTTAGCACTCGCCGTTATCGTGCGTGCCATGACAACCATTTCCCTCCCCGGCCTCCCGAAGATCACCCTGCCGAACATCAAGGTTCCCAACATCAAGGTTCCGAACGTCCAGCTCCCGAAGATCGACCTGCCCTCGCTTCATTCGATTGATCTCACCAATGTGGACATCCGCAAGATCAACACCGCTGCGATCACATCGAACCCCATCGTGAAGCAGGCGACCGAAGTCGGCTACACCGCGGTCGGCTTCGCAGTTCTCGGATTCCAGAAGGCCCAGGTGCGTCGCCGCGAACTGATGGGCCAGTTCTCCTCACGTCGCAACACGGCCCAGTAGGTACATGCGGTCGATGACCGCGAACATCGCACCGCACTAGCCTCGCAACGATGTCCCAATCCCCCGTCTCTGACGCATCGTCGCGTCGCATGCCCCTGCCGGAGGGCACTCTGCCGGTCGGTGTCGGGGTGATCATCTCCGGCATCACCAGCTACGCGTTCTTCAAGGTGGGCCAGGTCGCCCTCGGCAAGGAGGCGTTCAAGCCCGTCATGACCCTGTGGTTCGTGGCGTACACGCTCGTGCCGGGATTCTTCATCCCCGTCGAGCAGGAACTCGGCCGCGCACTCGCTGACCGTCGCGCGCGCGGCATCGGGGGTCTCCCCGTGGTTCGCCGCGTGTCGACCCTGGCTGCGTCGATGGCAGCACTCATCATCGTCGCGATTGTCGGCGGCAGCGGCTGGCTGACGGAGCACATGTTCGACGGCAACGCAGTGGTGACGGTCGCCCTGGTGGGCGCGATCGCGACCTACGCGACTGCCCACGTCGCCAAGGGCATCGCTTCGGGGTCCGGTCGTTTCCCCGCGTACGGAATCGTCCTCGGTGGTGACGCCGCGATCCGCATCACCGCGTGCGTGGCACTGTGGCTGGCGGGCGTCACCAATGTCGGCCTGTACGCGCTCACGATGGCGATGAGCCCGTTCCTCGCGGTGTCCATCGTGTTCGCCCGCCGCGAACTGCGCACCGATGATGGTCCTTCGATCACGCTGCGCGAGGTCACACCGAATCTCGGGTGGCTCCTCATCGGATCGTTCATGTCGGCCGCGCTCGTGAATGCGGGGCCGCTCGGTGTCGACGTGCTTGCCACCTCGGCAGAGGCGGCAAAGGTGACGGCGTTCGGCAACGGTGTCATCCTCGCGCGCATCCCGCTCTTCATGTTCCAGGCCATCCAGGCGGCGCTCCTGCCGCGACTCGCTCGCCTCGTGGCGGAGGGCAACCTCGCCGAGTTCAGGAACAGCTTCAACAGGCTGATGGCTGTGGTTGGTGGTCTCGCGGTTGCCGGTGCGGTCGGCACGTACCTGTTCGGGCCGAAGGTGCTCGAGATCGTCTACGGCGGCGGGCTGAACGGCCGCACGCTCGGGTTGCTCGCGGTCTCCAGCGGTCTCTACATGCTCGCCCAATCATGCGCCCAGGCAGTCATCGCATTGCACGGTCACCGACACGTGGCGATCGGCTGGATGGTGAGCGCGGCGACGTTCGTCGCGG
>JBEGJV010000177.1:0-3435 GCA_041184385.1 Actinomycetota bacterium | reverse complement strand
TCCGTCGAGTGCGGGGAAGGGATAAGCCATGCGAGAACGCTACAAGGCGTGACCTACGATGGGTCCCGTGAGCGACACCACCGGCAGCCAGACGAACGGAACCGCGATCGACCTCGACCGAATCGAGCAGGATCTCGCCGACGTCGATGTCGCGCTCGGTCGTCTTGAAGACGGCACGTACTGGACCTGCGAGGTCACGGGTGCAGAGATCCCGGCCGAAAAACTGGCCGCGCCTAGCGGCGGTCCTGCAGCTTTGCCAGCAGCCTGAGGATCTCGAGGTACAGCCACACCAGGGTGACCGTGAGGCCGAGTGCACCGAACCACTCCATGTGGGCCGGCATCTTCTCGCGCTCGATGCGCTCGATCATGTCGAAGTCGATCACCAGGTTCATGGCGGCAAGGCCGGCCACGAACAGGCTGAACACGATGCCCAGCCCCGAACTGTCGTTGATGAACGAGGGCATCGACCCGAAGATCCCGATGACGAAGGACACCAGGTAGAAGGCCAGCAGGCCCATCATGGCGCCCATCACGATGCGCTTGAACCTGTCGGTCGCCCGGATCACGCCGGTGCGGTACATCAACAGCATCACCACGAACACGCCGAGCGTTGCGCCGACGGCCTGCAGCACGATGCCGTTGTACGCGGTCTCAAAGGCCCGGCTGACGGCACCGACAACGACGCCCTCGGCAATCGCGTAGATGGGCGCCGCGATGCGCGCCAGATGCGGCTTCATCGTGGCGACAAGCACCGAGATGAGACCGACGACGACGCCACCGATCAGCCAACCGGCGGGCAGTTTCACCGTTCCGTCGGCGGCGGGTGCCGCGATCGAGAACCAGGCCACGGTTGCCGACGCGATGAGAAGGAGGAGAAGTGTCAACGTCGCACTTGCCGTGCCCCGCACCGTCGCGAGACCACCGTGCCACGTGGAAACCGGGCCGTCATTTATGGGTGGTGCCCATGTTCCCGCCGAACCGGAGGGTGCCCCCCAGCCCGCCTGGGACTCGTCGCGACCTGCGGCCGCATTGATGGATTTTTCGTTGAGAAGCGGATTCGCCATGCCTGCAATCTAGTAATCGGCGAGAACGAACTGGAGTCGCCCCGCACACGAAAAAACTCAATATTTCTGCCCAGTTCGACCCGTTGATACGAGACACGGGGTCTGTATCCTGCCCCTATTCAGCCAACCGGCTGGATGTTGAAGGACGGAGTTCACGTGGCGAAGGATCGCATTGACCGCGACGAAGAAGACCTGGTTCGTCTCTATCTCACCGACATCGGTCAGTACGCACTCCTCACCAAGGACGACGAGGTCCGCCTCGCCAAGGCCATCGAGGCCGGCAAGGCCGCTCTGGAAGAGCAGACAAACGCCAAGAGCCTGAACCCCACCAAGAAGCGCGAGCTGAAGAAGGCCATCAAGGAAGGCGAGGTCGCCGAGCGCGCGTTCGTCCAGTCGAACCTCCGTCTCGTGGTTTCCATCGCCAAGAAGTACCAGGCATCCGGCCTGCCCCTGCTGGACCTCATCCAGGAAGGCAACCTCGGCCTCATGCACGCCGTCGAGAAGTTCGACTGGCGCAA
This sequence comes from Actinomycetota bacterium, assembly GCA_041184385.1. Taxonomy (GTDB): domain Bacteria; phylum Actinomycetota; class Acidimicrobiia; order Acidimicrobiales; family Ilumatobacteraceae; genus UBA2093. The sequence continues at coordinate 1,853 of JBEGJV010000177.1, read as the reverse complement.
GGGCTTCAAGTTCTCCACCTACGCCACGTGGTGGATCCGCCAGGCAATCACCCGCGGCATCGCCAACACGGGCCGCACCATCCGCCTGCCTGTCCACGCCGGCGACACCCTGGCGCGCCTCCAGAAGGCCAGTTCGCGCCTCGAGCTGAAGTACGGCCGCCCGGCCACCCTGGCCGAACTGGCCAAGGAAGTCGAGATGCCCGAGGACAAGGTCACCGAGGCCCTGCGCTTTGCCGCAGAGCCGCTGTCGCTCTCCGAACCCCTCCGCGAGGACGGCGATGCCGAACTCGGCGACGTGGTCGAGGACCGCTCCGCCGAGTCACCGTTCGAGGTTGCCGCCACCGCGCTGCTGCCCGAAGAGATCCAGCGTCTCCTTGCCCCGCTCGACGAGCGCGAGCGCGAGATCCTGCGTCTGCGCTTCGGTCTCGACGGCAAGGGCGAGCCGCGCACGCTGGAGGAAGTGGGCGAACACTTCAACCTCACGCGCGAGCGCATCCGCCAGATCGAGGCGCGCGCAATGAGCAAGTTGCGTCACCCCAGCTCCGACACCGGCGCCCGCGACCTTCTCTCCGTCTGACGACTCAGTCGTCCAACGGCTGCACGCGCACCGCGCGCATCACTCCGTCGGTCACCGCAACGATGCCCGCTCCCACGAGCGTGGTCACCGTGATGCGTGCGATCCAGGCCGGACCGATCATCGGCACGTAGGCGCTCTGCACCTGTTGCCATGACATCCACGCGGCGAGCAGCATCGCGGCGCCTGCACCGGCCGACATCGACGACGCAATCCACTCCATCTGCGGCCCGCTGCCGGCGCGTCGACCCAGCACCATCGCCACATTGGCAGCAATCAACGCGCCGAGTCCGAACATCAGCATCAACGGCGTGATCCGCGCGGCCGACGGCAGCGACAGCCACTGCAACAGACCCGTGACGGTGCCGAGAGCCGCGACCCAAGTGAGCGATGCGTAGTACCGCTTGCGGGTGCGCACGGCCAGGAGACCGGTCACAATGGCGCCGAGAAGGCCCGTCAACCACCAGAGAACCGAATGGCGACCGCGCAGGTACAGAGTGCCCGCGACAGTGTGCGATGTGCCGTCGACGACCAGCGCGAGCGTCCAGTGCTGCACGGTTCCCTTCGCGTCGATCACCGCCGGCGTGCTGGGGCTCATCCAATGGATGCGGTGGTCGTGCCACATTGCTGTTCCGTTGTTCGCGATGGTCTTCCACGAAACGTCACCTGTCTCGTCCGGCACGTACGCGAACCCGAACCGGTTCACGTTCAGCTTCGACGTGGTGGAGGCGGTGTTCTCCCGCACCGTGCCGTCAGCAGTGATCTCGATGTACTTCTCGCCCTTGTACCCGGGCACGCTCGCCGTGTGGCCGTCAGCGCGCAGCCGCATGAACGTGTCACCGCCGACCACGTCGACGCGCACGCCGTCCGGCAATGCGGGAGTGACCGACTCGATCACGCTGACCGTGTCGCGTGGCTGGACGTCATCACCGGAGCCGAGGTGCCCGGGGGCGAGCGCCGCGAAGGCCAGGGCTGCGAGGAACAGGCGCACACCCGAACGGTAGTGCGCGCGGCGACCCGCCTTCGTACAGTTGGTGCATGGCCAACGAGGACGGCAGGACGGTTCTTCTTCTCAGCGACAACGTGTGGAACGCCCACCGTGAGCACATCATGCGCGTCGCACCGGGAATCGATCCGCTCGTCTACGAGGGTGACGAGCCGTTCCCCGATGACGTCCTCAACACCGTCGACATCGCGTTCTTCAGCAGCGACTGCTGGCCGGAGCGCACGCGCGGGATCATCCTGTCGATCATGAACGCAAAGAACCTGAAGTGGCTGC
>JBEGJV010000176.1:0-3228 GCA_041184385.1 Actinomycetota bacterium | reverse complement strand
CGGCCGAGGCCGTCATCGAGAAGGCGAAGCAACTCGCAGCCGACCTGCTCGAGGCCGCGCCCGAGGACATCGTCCTCGACACCGCGCGCGGTCAGTTCCACGTGACGGGTTCGCCACAGCCCGCACGTTCGTGGTCCGATCTCGCCGTCACGGGCGACATCACGCTCGCCGCAGACGTCGACTACGTGCCCGAAGGTTCCACCTTCCCGTTCGGGTCGCATGTCTCCGTCGTCGAGGTCGACACGGAGACCGGCTCGGTCTCCGTCCGTCGCCACATCGCCTGCGACGACGCCGGCACGATCATCAACCCGTTGATCGTCGACGGCCAGGTGCACGGCGGTGTCGCACAGGGGATCGCCCAGGCATTGCTCGAGGAAGTCCTCTACGACGAGGACGGGAACCCGACCACCGCCAACCTCGCGGACTATGGGTTCATCAGTGCCGCGGAGCTGCCCAGTTTCGAGCGCATCCCCATGGAGACGCCGACACCGCGCAACCCGCTGGGAGCAAAGGGCATCGGCGAGGCGGGCACCATCGGTGCCACGCCGGCCGTGCACAACGCGATCATCGATGCCGTGAGTCATCTCGGTGTCACGCACATCGACATGCCGTGCACCGCGAACCGCGTGTGGTCGGCCATCCAGGCCGCCCGCTGACCGACAGGGTCAGCAGGTCACATCGAGGGTTCGGCCGCGTTCGCTGTTGAGGGTTCCAGCGAGTCCGTTCCACGCATGCCCAGGTGGTCCTTTGCCATCCATGCGCCGGTGGCGATGCACGCAACCATGACCACCGCGCACGACAGGAACGTGACGGTGCGCCCGAATGCCCCGTAGGCGGCCCCCGCTGCCACGGAGGCGAACCCGCCGATGACGGTCTGCGCCGCACCCTGCATTCCCTGGGCGGATGCGATGCGTTCCCTCGGCACGACCATCGCGATGGCCGATGACCCACCCGTCACCGTGAGACCGTCGACGATCCCGTGCAGCACACCGAAGCCGAGCATGACATAGGGCGAGCCGAGCGTGCCGTACATGACGATGATGAACGCACCGATCAGGAGACCGCCGATGCTCGCGCGGAACGGCCCGGTGTTCTGCGTGTACCGGCCACCGATGGGCCCGAGGAAGAGCATCGGCAGTGCGAACATCGAGATGCCGAGGTTGGCCACCCAGTCGGCGGCGTCCATGTCCTCCATCATCATCGACCAGAGGGCATCGAACGTGCCGATCATGATGAAGAGCGCCAGTCCGATGACGATGGTCCCCGCGAACGCGCGGATGCGGAACAGGTCGAAGGCGAGCCTCTGCGGCGGGGCATCCTCGATGTCGGTCTCGGTCACGTGGATCCGCGTGATGCCGATGCCGACGACCACCATCGCCGCACTGATCATCAGGAACGGAGCCGGGATGCCGAGCGCGCTCACGGTCACCGCCGAGAGAACCGGCCCGAGGGTGAAACCCCCCACGTCGAAACTGAGCGCGCGGCCGAGGTTCGACCCCATGTTCTCGGGGTCGGCCAGGATGACGATGCGACGCACCGCGGGGTAGATCATCCCGCTGCCGATGCCCATCACGGCACGGGCGGCAAAGAGCGTGACGAACGAGTTCCCGAAACCGAACAAGCAGCTGCCCGTCAACTGGATGATGATCCCGAGGAGGATCATGCGCTTCGCGTGGCCGCGGTCGGCGTAGGGGGCAAGGAACACGTTCGAGAAGAAGCCTGCGAAGAACCCCACACCGAGGATCAGTCCGAGGTTCGATTCGCTGATGCCGTACTTGTCCCGCAGGTCATCGACGATCGTGAAGATGGTGCCGTAGCTCATGGAGCCGAGCCCGGACGCGCACAACAAGAGGAGGACGGACCGCTTCTTCATGGCTCAGGCCAGTGTGGACTTCAGGTGGACGATGAGTTCGCCCCACGAACCGCGCAGGCCGGGGTGCAGGTCGTACCCGGCGACGTCGTCGATGCGCACCCACTGCAGGTCCTCGGACTCCGCGTTCGCCTCGTGCGCGCCGGCGTCGGTCGAGGTGTGGGCGATCACGGTGTCGTAGCGCCAGTTGCCGTGGTTGTCGGAGAACACGCCCTTGAAGTCGAGATGCTCCGGCTCGATGCCGGCTTCCTCGTACGCCTCGCGGGCGGCGGCCATGAAAGAGTCCTCGTGGGAATCAAGGGCACCACCGGGCAGGGCCCACGTTCCGCCGCCGTGCGTCCATGCGGCGCGCAGCTGGAGGAGGACGAGCGGTTCCTCGGTGTCCGTGCGCACGAGGAGAAGACCGGCGGCTCCGTTCACGCCCCAGTGGCGTTGACCGCAGTTGCAGTACACCCACCCGTCTCCGTCACGAAAAGCCACGCACCGATGATGCCATAGGGTGTGGGTCATGAAGGCAACCAGGCTCACCGGTGTCATGGGGGTGCGCATCGACGGGATCGACGTGCGAACGGTTTCCGATGCGGAACTGGCCGAACTCCGCGCGCTCGTCTGCGAGCACGAGGTCGCCCACATCACGGGTCAGTCGCTCACGCCACAGGAGCAGGTGGAGTTCTCACGGCGACTCGGGCCGGCAGCCGACTCGCCGTTCATCGAGCCGATCGCGGAGCATCCCGAGGTCATCAAGGTGCTGAAACTGGCGACCGACGGCAATGTCCTCAACTTCGGCGGGGCGTGGCACAGCGACTTCAGTTTCCAGCCGAACCCGCCGTCCTTCACCATCCTCCACGCACTCGACATCCCGGAGTTCGGTGGTGACACGTGTTTCTCCTCCATGACAGCGGCCTACGACGCGCTCGCGCCTCAGCAGAAGGAGGACTTCCTCTCCCTGCGCGGCGTGCACACTGCCCGTGACGCATACTCGCCGCGGATGCAGCAGTACCACAGCGGTCTCACGGCCATGAACATCGTGTGCGACGAGACCGCGTACGAGGTGATGCTGCACCCGCTGGTCCGCGTGCACCCCGAGACGGGGAAGTCGGTGCTGTTCTACAACCGCGCGTACGTGCGCGACATCGCCGGCATCGATGACGAGGCGGCGAAGAGGTCCTTGATGGAATGGCTGCACCTGCACACCACGGACGCCAAGTTCGGGTACCGCCACCGCTGGACCGAGGGGGACCTCCTCATCTGGGACAACCGCAGCACGCAGCACTACGCCCTGAACGATTACGTGGGTTTCCGCCGCGAACTGCACCGCACCACCATCGCGGGCGAGATCCCCATCCCGGCCTGATGGC
>JBEGJV010000175.1:0-6057 GCA_041184385.1 Actinomycetota bacterium | reverse complement strand
CGTACCTGGCCGAGTTGATCGACGCCGGCATGCCCGTCATCCCCACCACCTACATCGGTGGTGCACAGGCGTTGGTCGACGCGAGTGACGCGGGTGTCCTGTCCGGTGACGTCGTGGTGAAGCCCTCCGTGAGTGCGGGTTCGAACAACACCGAACGCCACCGTTCGTCGCGCGTGCGTGCCGCGGCGCATGTCGCCTCGTTGATCGACAAAGGAATGACGGCGATAGTGCAGCCGTACCAGGACGGCATCGACACGCACGGTGAGAGCGGTCTTCTTTACTTCAACGGGGAGTTCAGTCACGCGTTCCGCAAGGGTGCGATCCTCGCGACAGGGGACAACGTGAAGAACGGCCTGTTCGTGGTGGAGGACATCGGCGAGCGGCAGGCGTCGCCGGCCGAGCGGGAACTCGGTGACAGTGTCATTGCGTTTGTCGCGCAGAGGTTCGGCGGGGCACCGCTGTACGCCCGCGTGGACATGGTCCCCGGTTCGGACGGTTCACCCGTGCTGATGGAGGTGGAACTGGCGGAGCCGTCGCTGTTCCTGCACACGTCCGACGGAGCGGCCCGGCGATTCGCCGAAGCGGTTGCCTCGGTAGTCTCGTCTTCATGAGCGAAGCAATGTCCCCCTCGGTCGGAATGGCCGTGTTGCACCTGTTCTGCAAGACCACCCCGTCGTTCGACGGCGAGGCACTTGTGAACGGAGTGAAGTCCGCCGAGAACGCCGGTGTCACCGTGATCACCGTCGCGATGCTCGGCCACAAGGCGGATGTCGCCGTCATGGCACTGGCCAGCGACCTGCGCGACCTGAAGGCGCTGCAGACAGTGGTGCAGCACGCCGGACTCTCCGTTGTCGACTCGTACGTGTCGCTCACCGAGGTGTCCGAGTACGCGAAGGGCATGCCCGAGGCGATGCTGAACGCACGCCTGTACCCGGAGCTGCCGCCGGCGGGGAAGAACGCATGGTGTTTCTACCCCATGTCGAAGCGCCGCGAGCCGGAGCAGAACTGGTTCACACTCGAGTTCGACAAGCGCAAGGAACTGATGGAGGAGCACGGCAAGAGCGGGCGCGCGTTCGCCGGCCGTGTCATCCAACTGGTCACCGGCTCCGCCGGTCTCGACGACTACGAGTGGGGCGTCACACTGTTCGCAGTGAACCCGGATGACCTGAAGGAAGTCGTGTACACCATGCGCTTCGACGAGGCATCCGCCGTCTACGCCGAGTTCGGTCGTTTCTACACGGGCATGGTCACGCCGGTGGCCGAGCTCGTGAACCAGATCTGACGGCTCGGCGGGGTACGTCCGTGGCGACAGAACTTCTCTTCCTGCGCGACGCGTACCAGCGCACCGTCGACGCCACTGTGCTGGAAGTGCGAACGGATGATGAAGGGCGCTCCGGAGTCGTTCTCGACAGGACGGTCTTTTATTACACCGGTGGCGGGCAACCGAACGACACCGGCGTGATCAACGGCCAGTTGGTTGTCGACGTCCGCAAGGTCGACGATGTCGTCGTCCACTGGCTCATCGGGGGTTCGGTTGCGCCGGCCGTGGGCGAGGTGGTGGAGTGCGAGATCGACTGGGACCGTCGCCACAAACTGATGCGCACCCACACGGCGATGCACGTGCTGTGCGGTGTCATCTGGAACGAGTGGAAGGTGCCCGTCACCGGCGGGAACATGGAGCCACTGTCGGCGCGCATGGATTTCGAGTTCGACCCGCTTCCCGAGGGGTTCGCCGGGCGTGTGGAGACGCTCGTGAACGAGGCAATCGCGGCGGACCATCCGATCGCGGTGTCGTTCCTGCCGCGCGGCACCGCCGTCATGGACGAGGATCTCATCCGCACGAAGGTGTCATTGATTCCCGAATCGGTGACGGAGATACGCGTTGTCGACATCGTGGGGCTCGACAAGCAGGCCGATGGCGGCACACATGTTGCGTCCACCCGCGAGGTCGGCACGTTCCGCGTCGTGAAGATGGAGAACAAGGGCAAGGGGAACAAGCGCATCCGCGTCGTCCTCGAGGACTAGTTTCGACACGTGTCACTGGCGGAGTTCTTCGGGTACCTCGCCGCGGCACTCGGGGTGCTGCAGGCCTGGCCCCAGACCCGCAAGGTGCGCTCGCTCGGGCACGGCCGCGGTGTCAGTGTCGCGATGTGGGTGATGATGTCCACCTCGAACGCCGCGTGGCTGGGCTACGGCGTGCGGATCGGGTCACCGTCATTGATCACCAGCACCATCGCGTCTGCGTGCCTCAATCTCTCTGTTGTCCTGGCCATCGTGGAGAGCCGCCGCACCGTTCTCATGCGGTGGGTGCCCGTCGCCGTCGCCATGGCAGTCGGCAGTGCCCTGCTCCCGGGGTGGGTGGTCACCCCGGTGCTCTTCGTGTTCACCCTGTCGAGGGTGCCCCAGATCGCCCGTTCGTGGGCGTCACGCCGCGGCGGTGTCGCCGGCTCGGCGGTCTCTATGGGATCTGTAGCGACGAGCATGGCGTGTCTCGTCTGCTGGGAGTTCTACTCGTTCCTGCTGCGGAGCCCGACCCTCGTCGGCACAACCTCGATCTCGCTGGTCTCGAACATCATCGTTGCCTACCTAGAGTTGACGAACACAGCATCCCGACGGTCAAGGGTGGTCCAATGACACAGAATGCAACGGTTGGCCTGACGGGTGCTCAGGTTGCTGAGAGGGTCGCAGCGGGCAGGACGAATGCCGTCGATGACTCGTCGTCGCGGTCGCTGGCGGAGATCTTCCGGTCGAACGTGTTCAACAGGTTCAACGCCATCCTCGGCGCGATGGTCGTGGTATGGTCGTGGTTGTCGTCATCGCGGGGTCGTTCGCCGACGCGCTGTTCGGCATCGTCCTCGTCGTCAACTCGAGCGTCGGCGTGGTGCAGGAGTACCTCGCGAAGCGAAAGCTCGACCGCCTCGCGCTGATGCACGCCCCGGTCGCACACGTCGTGCGTGACGGCGAACTGAGACAGGTGGCGATAGCGGACGTCGTGGTGGACGATCTCGTGGAGATCTCCTCGGGGGACCAGGTGCCCGCCGACGGGCGGGTCGTGGAGTCCCACGGTCTGGAGATCAACCAGTCGAACCTCACGGGCGAGGCGGACTCCATCCCCAAGTCGGTGGATGACGAGGTCATGTCGGCGACCATCGTGACCGCGGGCCGCGGGCGTTTCCTCGTGCACACCGTCGGCGCCGACGCCTATGCACACCGCATCGCGGCGGAGGCAAAGACGTTCTCGAAGACGAAGTCCGAGATCACCGAGTCCACCAACCGACTGTTGAAGTACCTGTCGTGGTTGCTGCTGGTGGCGGTGCCGCTGCAGTTGTGGTCGCAGTTCCGCGTGTACGGGTCGGAAGCCTGGCGCGATGCCGTTGTCGGTTCCGTCGCGGGCATCGTGGGCCTCGTTCCCGAAGGTCTCGTGCTGCTCACGACGGTTGCGTTCCTCTCTGCCGCCGTGAAGCTCGCGCGTCAGCAGGTGCTGGTGCAGGAACTCCCCGCAGTGGAGTCACTCGCGCGGGTGAGCGTGGTGTGTCTCGACAAGACGGGCACGCTCACCACCGGCGACATGCGCCTCGAGACAATCGAACCCGTCGGGTCAGATGACGAGTCGACGATCCGCACTGCGTTGGCCGCTCTCGCGACCATCGGCCCGATGAACGGCACGCTGACTGCCATCGAGCAGGAGGTGGGCCGCAACACCGGATGGGCGAGCGAGGAATCCGTCCCGTTCAGTTCTGCCCGCAAGTGGAGCGGCACCAGTTTCGGGGCGAACGGCGACTGGGTGCTCGGAGCGCCGGAGATGCTGCTGTCACCCGGGCACGCGCTCTTCGCGCGCATCGCCCCGCACACGGCCGAGGCCAGACGTGTGGTGCTGTTCGCACGGGTCGACCGGCTCGCCCCCGAGGTGGGGGACATGACCGTCATGCCTGCCGCGTTGGTGGTGCTGTCGGAGTGCATCCGGGACGATGCCGCCGAGACCCTGCGGTTCTTCCGCGAGCAGGGAGTCACGCTGAAGATCATCTCCGGTGACAACCCGTCCACCGTCGCCGCAATCGCCCGGTCGGTCGGGTTCGAGGTGGAGAGCGGTGCGGACATGCGTGACGTCGGTGACACCGCCGATGATGTCCTCGACGTGGTGACCACCCACTCGGTGTTCGGCCGCGTCTCGCCGCAGCAGAAGCGCTCGATGGTCCAGGCCCTCCAGTCACGCGGGGAGGTCGTCGCCATGACAGGTGACGGTGTGAACGACGTTCTCGCCCTGAAGCAGGCCGACATCGGCGTCGCCATGGAGAACGGTGCTCCCGCAACGAAGGCCGTCGCGCAGATGATCCTTCTCGACGGTCGCTTCTCCCGCCTGCCTTCCGTCCTGGCGGAGGGTCGCCGAGTCATCGCCAACGTGGAACGTGTCGCGAACCTCTTCATCGTGAAGAACGCGATGAGCCTCCTCTCCATCGTGATGGCCGCAGTCTTCGTGGTGAAGTACCCGTTCCTGCCGCGTCACCTCACGATGATCTCCACTCTGACCATCGGCATCCCGTCCTTCTTCCTGGCACTCGCGCCGAACAACCGCCGCTACGTCCCCGGTTTCCTGAAGCGCGTCCTGTCGTTCTCGTTGCCCGCCGGTGTCCTCACGGGGATCTCTGCGCTTGTTGCATCATGGGTCAACTCGACATGGTTCGACACCACGAAGAACGTCTCGTGCGCAGTCACGGGGACGGACAACCACGTCCACGCGTGCTGGCAGGGGGGATCCGCAGCGACGCTCGCCGCGATGATCGTGTTCGTGTGGATCCTCACGAACCTCGCGCACCCGATCAACGGGTGGAAGACGATCCTCATTTCGTCGATCATCGGGTGCACGGTGGTCGCGTTCCTGTTCGGACCGATTGCCACCGCCCTGCGTCTGTCCTTGCCGTGGCAACTCGCCGTGTGGTCCGCGGTTGTGGGGGCATGCGGCGCCGCAGGCATCGAAATCTTCCACAGGTTGTCGAACAGGCATCGCTAGTTTTGTCGCATGCCCGACATGTCGAGTCTCCTTGCATTCGTCGGCGCGACCGTCGCCCTGCTGCTCATCCCCGGACCCGCCGTCATCTACATGCTGAACCGCACGTTGTCCGACGGCCGTCGTGTGGGCCTTGCGGCAGTGGCCGGTCTCGAGGTGGGGGACACGATTCAGGCGAGCCTCGCGGCCGTCGGCCTGAGTGCCGTCCTTGCCACGTCGGCCGAGGCCTTCAACGCCCTGAAGTGGATGGGTGTCGCGTACCTCGCGTGGACGGGCATCCGCACGTTGGTGACTCGTCCCGGTTCGCTTGTCACCGACGAGTCGCATGTTCCGGTGGCGGCCGCGTTCCGCCAGGGGATACTCGTCAACGCACTGAACCCGAAGACGGGACTGTTCTTCCTCTCGATCTTCCCGCAGTTCGTCGATTCGGATGCCGGCAACGCCAAGATGCAGTCGCTCGTGCTGGCGGTCGTTTTCGTCGTTCTCGCCAGCATTTTCAACACCTCGTACGTGCTGATGGCGTCCAAGCTCCGTGACTGGCTCCTCCGCGGGAGCGCCGTCTACGTCATGCGGCGCTACGTCTCCGGCGTGCTGTTCATCGCGCTCTCGGTCCTTGCCATGGCCTCTGCGAGGCCCACCATCGCCAAGTAGCCTGACGCTGTCGGGGACACGGAAGGAGCCGTCATGACTGATCTGTTGCGTGAGGCGCAGGACTTCATCGATGCCCACTGGTCACCCGACGTCGACCCGGACGAGTGGCGCGAGCGTGTCATCGATGCCGGCTGGGCGGCGCTGCGCTGGCCGAAGAAGTGGCACGGCCGCGAACTCAGCGACGACGATGCATCAGCGGTCGAGGCATTGTTCTTCGAGCAGGGTGTCCCCGGGCCCGGACAGGACAAGACCAACCTGTGGGCCGGCACCATGGTCACCTACGGCAGTGACACGCTGCGTGACGAGTTCATGCGCAAGTTGCTGCTCGACGAGGTGGCCATGTGTCTCCTCTACAGCGAGCCGGGCGCCGGTTCCGACCTCGCGGGCATCCGCACGTCGGC
>JBEGJV010000174.1:0-6286 GCA_041184385.1 Actinomycetota bacterium | reverse complement strand
GGATGTTGACATCGCGGGTTCCACATTCTCAACAATCGTCTCGGACATGCGTCGAGCCATGAGGAATTTGTCACCTGACTCGATTGAAGATGAGTGGTCACCGGTGACCCATACGGACCTTCTCCCATTGTCCCAAAGGGTGGTCACAGATGTCGAGGTCATCGAGGGCTCGTTGATGTCTGGCTCCTTGACAGAACTGATGAACGGACTTCGACTCGTTCGTGACATGCCGTTTGCCGGAACTTCCTACCTCTGGGCAGATTTGGATGGATCCACGACGAGAATCGTGATGGTGGTCCTAAAGGCTGTGTGGGCAGCAATAGAACTTGCGTTGCAATCAGGCGACTCGACAACGGCACTTGATGCGATTTCGACAGGCCTGCGGGTAATGCCAGGGGACGCAGATTTACTCGCCCGACAGCAGGTGTTGGCGGCTGCTCCTCGAATCTAAAGCTGTTTCAGCGGGTACTCTTCCATCCATGTTCGGACGCAAGAACGCAATGATGGTCACTGCTGACATGGCCTTGCCGGGTCGCACCGACCAGACCATGCCGGTGCCCACGGAACACTTCGAGCTCGGCACGCCCTTGGTGGGTCCGTGGCCCGAAGGATTCGAGACTCTCGTGGTGGGCATGGGTTGCTTCTGGGGAGCGGAGCGCAAGTTCTGGCAGGCAGACGGCGTTCACTCCACGAATGTCGGGTACGCCGGTGGCTTCACCCCCAACCCTTCGTATGAAGAGGTGTGCAGCGGTTTCACCGGCCACACCGAGGTGGTGATGGTGGTGTGGGACCCGTCGAGGACGAATCTCGAGAACATGCTGCGCGTGTTCTGGGAGAACCACGACCCCACGCAGGGCTACCGCCAGGGCAACGACGTCGGCACGCAGTACCGAAGCGCCATCTACTGGGCGAACGACGCACAGCGCATCGCCGCCGAGACGTCACGTGACAGGTTCCAGGCACAGTTGACGGCAGCCGGGTACGGCGAGATCACCACGGAGATCGCACCTCTCGGTGACTACTTCTATGCCGAGCCGTACCACCAGCAGTACCTCGGCAAGGTGCCGAACGGGTACTGCGGACTCGGCGGCACGGGCGTCAGTTGCCCCGTCGGAATCTTGTAACACGGCTCGCGGGCATTGCACACGTGCGTGCAGTTGCTTTCGACATGCTGTGCTACTTTCCGAATCGATGGGGATCAGCTTTCAAACGGTCTTGCAGTCCGTGGCGGGCAGCTTGGTCTTTGCGGCTCTGGTCGGTCTCTACAAGAAGTACTTTGATGCCGGACGGTTCCTGTCGCCCCAGCGAGTTCTCAAGATTCTCCGGGGACGAACAGTTCGCTTCTCCAGCTCGACACTGCTGCGCATAGCCGTTGACGGTGGCTACGTCCTGATTCTCACTCCGGAACGGTCCGGCCCGGCACATTACGGACCCGTTGGCGGTGTCCTGAAATACTCACAAGACATTGAGTCGAAGAAGTTCGGCAAGTGGAATGTACGAAATGATCGGGAGTTCCAAACCGAGAATGACGACATGAACCGGGACCTTCGCGTCAGAATGCCGCGAGGATCGTTTTTCCGCTTCGCCTCCTGGTACCGACACAAGTCAAGTCGTGAGACTCCGCACGAGGCAATGAAGCGCGAGATCAAGGAAGAAGTGCCCGGACTGTCTATCAACGGACGAAGTTCCGGGGAGCAAGCCGTCAGTTTGCACTTCGAGAATGTTCATCGTTCGCACAAGACATTCAAGGACCGCCACGGTGAGGTCGGCCTGGTTCATGTGCGGGAGTTCCAGGTCTTGAGCATCGAGCGAGACGAACTCGGCGCGGCCTTCGAGAACGAGATGATTCGAGCCGCGCGAGCGGGGGAGCACAACTTGAGAATCGTGAGACCGGAACAGATCGACGCCGGAACCGTTGACGGCGTGAGGATCGGGGCGCACGCAATAGCGCTCTATCGAGTCAATCTGAACAATACGCGTGAAGATGAGCCCATAAGAAAAGTCTCGGGGGGCCCACAGTGAACAAGAAGCGTGTTCTCGATGGCCTTCGGCACCTGTGGGAGGGTGCTCTCGCGCCATTGAGATGGATTTGGCTCTTTGCCAAGCAGAGAAATTATCCGTGGCTTGTCGGTATCGCATTTGCCTGTGGACTGTCGTTCTGGCTCATTGACCAGGCTCAGGTGAAAACGAGTTCCGCTGTCGGTACGGCCCTCTTGATTACCGAAGCGCTGGTCGTCTCACTTGCGCTGGCTTTGATTCACGCGCACAGGAACAAGGGACGCATGGCAATCGGGAGAGAGGAAACAGTTCTCCGTGCAATAGGCGGAATGCCGACGTCGGTTGCCGTCATCCTGGTGGGAGTGGCTGCGTCAATTCTGATTCTCTGTGTCGCTCTTCTTGTTTTTGCATTCAAGATCTTTCGGTTTTTTGATTCCGGCAGTGGCGGTTCCTCGTATCAGCGCGGTGGCGGAACGCGGTATGTCCCCACCACAGCACCCCCGTCCGTGTCGTCACTCTCGAACTGGGATCTTGTCTGGGCCGAAATCAGGAATGATCAGGATGGTGAGACAAAGGTTCGTCCGTGCGTGGTTGTGGCAGCGTCCTACCGACAGGCGGAAGTTCTCTACTGCACCAGTCAGTCGAAGCGGCAGGGTGACCCTCGGTATCTCGAATTGCCGGTTGATCTCGGTACTGGCAAGGACAATTACCTGAATCTCGTCGACCGGCGATCGATCGTCCAGTCAGATCTGCGTGGGCTTGTCGGAAGGCTTCCGTCACACGTTGCGTCGGTCATCCAGTCGCGAATTTGACTTGCTTCGCGGGTCGTTTCAGTCGACGAAACTGACCTGGCCGGCGGCCCTCATCTGGTCGTCGGTCGGCTTGCGGAACAGCGTGATCATCACGAGGCCGGCGAACAGGTAGATCGCGGCCATCGTGCGCCATGCCATGTCGTAGTCGTGGAACGAAGCGGCGGTGAATACTGGTTTTGTGCCGGTCTGGACGGCCGTCTCCAAGATTCGTGTACCTGTCGCATCGTGGTGTTCAACGCCGAACCCATGGCAAATCGCGTAGGTGGCAGGAATGCACTGGCCGCAGCGGAGAGCGTGGACATGCTGCACCCGACTCCCGCACCGGTGACAATCATCCACGGCAGGAGCCCGGTGACGTAGTTCGGGGTTGGTTGCACTGCCAGTGAGAACATGACCGTGCCGAACGAGAGCAGAAGTGACCCGACCAACAGCACGCGGGCATGACCCCATCGGACGGCGACTCGTCCCATGGGTGCGGCAAGGAGTGCAGCAGTGATTGGACCGGGCGCAATTGCAAGACCGGACTTGGCGGGGCTGTATACCCAGATGGCCTGCAGCCATTGCGTGTTCAGCAGCCACATGCCGAGGAACCCAATCGAAAAGAAGAGGCCAGACAGGTTCGCGGCAACCACGAAAGGCAGCTTGAAGAGCGAAAGATCGAGCAGCGGGTCTGCCACGGAGCTGCATCGCTTCACGAACAGCGCGAGGAGCACCAGACCGCCGAACAACGCACCGAAGGTGCGTGAGTCGATCCAGCCCCAGTCACCGCTCTGCACGATCGAAAGTGTCACCAGCGCCACGCCGGGGAAGCCGAGCGCCGTGCCGACAAGGTCGACGTTCTTCGTGGCGGTCGGGTCCTTGCTCTCGTGGAGGATCTTCGAGCCGACGATGAGCGTGAAGATGCAGAACGGGACGTTGATGAAGAACAACCAGCGCCAGTTGAGGACGTCGACCAGAAGCCCACCTGCTGACGGACCGGCAGCAGCGGCAAGTCCTCCGACCGCACCCCAGATGCCGATGGCGACCGTGCGCTTCTCCACCGGGAACTCCGGCAGGACGAGCGCGAGCGAGGCGGGCGTCAGCTGCGCACCTCCCATCGCCTGGATTATGCGGGCGGCGATTAGCAGCGGTGCTGAAGGTGCTAGACCGCACAGAACTGACCCGATGCTGAAGAGCGCGAGCCCTCGCAGGAATGACCGCTTGCGACCGTTCACATCCGCGAAGCGACCTGCGGTGAGCAGACCTGCTGCGTAAGCAATGCTGTAACCCGAGAAAACCCATGTGAGCAGTGTCGGGTGACCAAGATCGTTCTGAATTGAGTTCTTCGCGACCACCACGATGCTCGTGTCCAGCGACACCAGGAAGGTGGCGATGGCAGTGAGGCTGAGCACCTTGTAGGCACGCGAAAGATCAGGCTGTTGTTCGGTCATTGGGTCCCCCTCGGACGTAGTCACGCTAGTGGCGAGTGTGTGGTGACAACGAGATGAAGGGTGATATGTCAGTCCCAGCCGTGCTGACGGATGTGTTCCCCGTCTGCATCACGCGGTCTGCCCCTCCAACGGATCGCACCCGGTGTCTCGCTGAGCTTCGCGATGATGCCCTGCATCGGAGTCCCGTCAACGGTGATGATTGCTTCCCGGGCGGCATAGTGCGGGTCGCTTGCGATGTCCTCCATCGTCATGATGGGGCCCGCTGCGGCATCGGCGTCCGACATCTGCGCGAGCGCCTCCTCCTGCGTGCGCGCGGCACACCAGTCGCGCATCGCGCCGTCGAGCACCTCGCGGTTCTCCACGCGTGCTCCGAACGACGCGAAGCGTTCGTCACCCTCGAAACCGAGCAATGCGACGACGCGTGCGGCAATCGAGTCACTACTTGCCGAGATGCCGATGTACTTGCCGTCACTGCAGCGGTACACGCCGCGCGGAACGGTGTACGGGATGCCGGAGCCGAGCCGCTCCTGCAATTCGCCGCGCGTGAGCCACACGCTCATCAACGGCCCCAGCAGGTGGAAGATGCTCTCGAGCAGCGACACATCAACGACCTGCCCCTTGCCGCTGTGCAGAGCGACCATCGTGGCGAACGCGCCGACGAGGCCGGTGACCTCGTCCGTAAGTGCGAACGCGGGGAGCATCGGCTCGCCACCGGGCTGGCCGCTGATCGCGGCGACGCCGCCCATCGATTCTGCGATTGATGCGAACCCCGGTCGTGATGCATACGGGCCGGTCTGGCCGAAACCAGTGATCCGCGTGATGACCAGTTTCGGATTGCGCTCGAGAAGCATGTCCGGCGCGAAGCCGAGCCGCTCGAGGATCCCCGGGCGAAGGTTCTCGACGAGGACATCCGCTCCATCAATTAACCTGAGGAACACCTCCTTGTCGGCTGCGTCCTTCAGGTCGAGGTCGATGGTCCGCTTGTTGCGGCTGACGAAGCGCCACCACAGTCCCTCGCCATCCTCCGGGTCGCGCCATGCCATGTTGCGCAGGCTGTCACCCGTGTCGGGACGTTCGATCTTGATGACGTCGGCACCGAAGTCGCCGAGGTAGCGCGCGCAGTTCGGGCCGGCGAGGACGGTCGACAGGTCGATGACGCGCAGACCGGAAAGTGCTTGTTCAGTCATCGTGGACTTGTCTACCGCAGCGGGATGACGAAGCAACGCTCTTCAAGCGTGCCCATCGCGTACGACTGGTAGTCGGTGCCGAAATCGGAGTACAGGTGACGGCACCGGTTGCTCCACGAGAGAGCCTCCTTCGAGGAGATGCGGTGGACAATCTGCATCACGCCCCCCTCGTGGACCCGGTACTCGGCCCACGTGCCGGGGAAGTCCTTCACACAACCGATCTCGACTGACGGGATGTGCGCCCGCGGCATCGTGCGCACGCGGTGACGGTGGGTATGGCCCGCTGTGTAGGCAATCACGTTCGCGTGACGGGCGCACATGTCGCTCAGTTCGTCGCTGCAGTCAGGGTGGAGGCCGAAGTAGTCCTCGCTGCGCGGGCCCTCAACCCATTGCTGGTGGTGGCCCATGATCATGACCGGAGTTGTCGCGGCTCTCAGTTGCGCGTCGAGCCACCCGAACTGGTGGGCCTCGATGTTGCCGGTGGTCTTTCCCGGTGTCGCGGTGTCGAGCAGCGCGATCGTGATTCCAGGGAGCTCGATCCACTGGTCGCCGACGAACTCGTTCTGGCCCTTGTACGAGTCGTGGTTGCCGCGCACCGTGTGCAGTTTCTCGCCGAACACCCCGTACGTCTCGCGGAACGCAGCGAACTCCTCCGGCCTGCCGTCCTCGGTGAGGTCGCCCTTCACGATGACGGCACCGGGGGCGAGGGCGGAGATCTCCGCCACTGCACCCTCGTTCATGGTGAGCGGGTAGGGGCGCTCACCGGGCAGCGGCCGCATAATCGGGCCGTTCGGGTTGTCGTCGATGCGGCCGCACTCGGTCTCGCCGAAGTGCACGTCGTTCACCGTTGCGATGGTGC
>JBEGJV010000173.1:0-4005 GCA_041184385.1 Actinomycetota bacterium | reverse complement strand
TGCGATCAGGATGATGCTCGATGGGGAGGTTGCACCGCGGCCCTTGACCCACGATCTCTTCGTGCTGGCTCTTGAACGTGTCGGGGTGACGCTGAAGCATGTCGTCATCACTCACGTGTCGAACGGGACGTATTTTGCCGAGATAGTTCTCAGCCCAGAAGCCGGTGAGGGGACAGTCGTGTCGTGCCGTCCATCGGATGCGCTCGCCCTTGCCTTGCGGTCGAACTCGCCCATCTACGCCCAGGAGAGCCTCCTCGACGAGGTCGCCCGGGTTCCCGACGAATCCGAGGATTCATCGGCCGAAATCCTCGACGAATTCAAGGAATTCATCGAGAACATCAACCCCGACGACTTCGACATCTGACCCCTTGCGTCCCGGCAGAAGTGCCCCTAGCGTCTTACATCCGCGTAGTTACCCGGATGTAGCCCGAAGGGGAGGACCATGAAGAACCAAACGTTCAGCGGACACCAGGCAGCCGCAATCGTTGGCATTTCGTACCGTCAGCTCGATTACTGGGCGCGAACCAATCTCATCCGCCCGAGTGCAGCAGATGCCTCCGGGAGCGGGTCGCGCCGTCAGTACTCCTACAAGGATCTCCTCGAGCTGAAGGTCGTGAAGAAACTCCTCGATTCCGGCATCAAGCTGACGAGCGTGCGAGACGTGTTTGCGTACATGCGTGAGCACGTCGACACCGAAATCAGCTCCGCACACATCGTCATCGATGGTTCGTCTGTCATTCTCTGTGACGGGGACAACCTCGTGGACGTCGTTCGCCACGGCCAGGGCGTGCTCAACGTCCTGCCGTTGTCGGGGGTCAAGGACGAGGTGGACAAGCAGATCATCTCGCTCGACTTCCCCTCGAAGAAACGCGACGAGGATGAGGACGGCGGCAACCGCCGCGCTGTCTGACCGTGAAGGTCTCGCCGCTAGACGCGGTCCATCGCGATCTTCAGGCCAAGATGGCCCCCTTCGGTGGTTGGGAAATGCCGATTTCCTATCCGTCAGGCACGCTCGCCGAACACGCAGCGTGCCGTGAATCGTGCGCCATCTTCGACGTGAGTCACCTGGGAACCGTCCGCGTGGAGGGTCCGCGTGCACTGGACACTCTGCAGCGCGTCCTCACGAATGACCTGAACAAGGTGTCCGTCGGCAGGGCGCAGTACACCCACCTGCTGTCCACCGCTGATGCGAGTGTGCTCGACGACATCATCGTCTGGTGGGTGGCCGACGAAATTTTCGACGTCATGCCGAATGCATCCAACACGGACCGTGTCGTTGCCGCCATCGGTGGAACCGACACGACCCAGACGCGCGCCGTCATTGCGGTCCAGGGGCCGACAGCACGAGCAGTCGTGTCCACGTTCGCTCCCGATGCCGCTTCTGTGGGTCGCTTCAGGGTTCAGGAGGTCGATGTGCTCGGAGTGACGTGTGTGGTTGCCGGCACCGGGTACACGGGGGAGGACGGCATCGAGATCGCGGTGCCCACGGAACATGCACGGGTGGTCTGGGATGCTCTGGTTGCAGGCGGTGCGGTGCCGGCCGGCCTCGGAGCCCGCGACACGCTCAGGTTGGAAGCTTCTCTTCCCCTGCACGGACACGAACTGGGTGAGGGCATCACGCCGCTGCAGGCCGGCCTCGAATGGGTGGTCGCGTGGTCGAAGCCCGCTTTCAACGGCAGGGAAGCACTTGCAGCAGAGAAGGAAGCGGGAGTCGCCAGGCGTCTCGTCGGTCTGTCGGTCGAGGGTCGACGCCCCGCTCGCGATGGCACCCGGGTGCTGCGGCACGACGGCACCCAGATCGGGGAGGTCAGCAGCGGCAACTTCTCACCGACACTCGGTCACTGCATCGCTATGGCCTTCGTGACCGGGGAACTCGCGGTCGGGGACAAGGTGTCCCTGGATGTGCGCGGAACGATGATTCCGGCGGTCGTCACTCGGATGCCGTTTGTGGCGAAGAAGAAGTAGCGCCGCCGCCTGGCTTTGGCGGTCGGAAGCCGAACAGGCCGCCCGCACTCTCGGCGAGCGTGGTCAGCGGTCCGAGTCTCTTGGTGAGTTCCCCGAGAGTCGTTGCGATCTCACCCAGAGATGCGGCTGCGTTCATGGCGTTGCCCACCTGCGGCATGACCCGTCGCAGCGGTTCCTCCACCTCGTCGAGGAGCGAGTTGATCCGCGTGGTGGTGCGGTTCAGGTTGTCCACCGTTGACGCGAAGTTCTCGAGGATCTGAATCAACGACTCAGTCGTCCTCTTCGATGCTTCCACCGCGCGTGAGGCGAACTCGATGGGATCGATTGCCGAGGCAAGCGCGATCAACTGCTCGATCGGGTTCTGCGGGGACGAGTCGCTCATGCGGGAACAGTATCGGACGACAATGATGTCTCGTACGCCTCGATCGGCGCGCAGGTGCAGACCAGATTGCGGTCGCCGTACGCGGCGTCAATTCGCGACACGGGCACGAAGTAGCCCCTCGTGCGCAGGGACGGCAAGGGGTACAGAGCCTTCTCCCGAGAGTAGGAGCGACCCCACGGACCGATGACGTCCTCCACGGTGTGCGGGGCGTGGTGCAGCGGATTGTCGTCGGCGGAGGCTCTTCCCGCGACGACATCGTCAATCTCAGCCCGGATGGTGAGCATTGCCTCGCAGAAGCGGTTGAGCTCGTCCAGGGGCTCGCTCTCGGTCGGCTCGACCATCAGGGTGTTGGCCACAGGGAAGCTCATCGTCGGGGCATGGAAGCAGAAATCCATCAGCCGCTTGGCGACATCGTCGATGGTGACACCGGAGCCCTTCACGACCTCGGCAACGTTGAGGATGCACTCGTGCGCCACTGTGCCGTGCTCACCCTCGTACAACACCGGAAAGGCATCCCGCAGACGGGCCGCCACGTAGTTCGCCGACAAAATGGCATCCACTGTCGCGCGGCGCAGACCCTCTGGTCCCATCATGGTGATGTACACCCACGGGATGCCGAGAATCGACGCACTCCCGTAGTTCGCCGCAGACACCGGGCCGACAGGGGAGCCGGGGACGGCGGCCACGTGAGCTTCGACTACACCGATCTGATGGCCAAGGGCTTCTCCACGAAGTTCCAGCTGCTGGCCTACGCAGGCCTGCTGATCGCCTTCGGCGTGAAACTGCCGATCGTGCCGCTGCACACCTGGCTGCCGGACGCCCACGGCGAGGCCACGGCACCCCGGCATCCTGCTGAAGATGGGCGGCTACGCCCTGCTGCGCTTCAACGTGCAGCTGCTGCCCGAGGGCCATGCCCAGTTCGCGCCGCTGCTGGTGGTGCTGGGGGTGGTCAACATCATCTACGCGGCCCTCACCTCCTTCGCCCAGCGGAACCTCAAGCGCAAGATCGCCTACAGCTCGATCAGCCACATGGGCTTCGTGCTGATCGGCATCGGCAGCTTCAGCGATCTCGCCACCAGCGGCGCGATGCTGCAGATGATCAGCCACGGCCTGATCGGAGCCTCACTGTTCTTCCTGGTGGGCGCCACCTACGACCGCACCCACACCCTGCAGCTCGATGAGATGGGCGGCGTGGGCCAGAAGATGCGCAAGATGTTCGCCCTCTGGACCATCTGCTCCCTGGCCTCCCTGGCCCTGCCGGGCATGAGTGGCTTCGTGTCCGAGCTGATGGTGTTCGTGGGCTTTGCCACCAGCGAGGCCTATGCCCTCAGCTTCCGGGTGGTGATGGCGGTGCTGGCGGCGGTGGGCGTGATCCTCACGCCGATCTATCTGCTCTCGATGCTGCGCGAGATCTTCTTCGGCAAGGAGAACGCCCAGCTGGCCTCCCACACCAACCTGGTGGATGCCGAACCGCGGGAGATCTACGTGATCAGCTGCCTGCTGGTGCCGATCATCGGCATCGGTCTCTACCCGCGGATCATGACCGACAGCTACCGGGCCTCAATGGAGGCCCTGGTGCAGCGGGAGAACGCGGCGATGACCCGCCTGATCCACCCCTCCGCCAACGACCTGATCCGGCGCCCGAGCCTGGCCCTGGC
>JBEGJV010000172.1:0-8204 GCA_041184385.1 Actinomycetota bacterium | reverse complement strand
CATGCGCATCACGCTCCCTTCCGGCACGCCGGCCGAACTGCACACCGTCGACAACCCGCGGATGGGGATGGTCATCGCCTGCGACATCTGGGGCCTGCGCCCGCTGTACGACGAGATGGTGCGCAACCTGGCCGAGCAGTGGCAGATGTCTGTCATCGCGGTGGAGCCGTTCCCCGGCCTCGACCTGCCGCTCGACGACATGGCGCCGCGCGCCGCCGCCATCCCGAAGCTCGACGACAACGCGAACCTGCGTGACCTGGAGCGGGCAGCCGACATGCTCGGCACGCCGGTGACCGGGCTCATCGGGTACTGCCTCGGCGGCATGTACTGCTTCAAGGCCGCGCGCAGCGCGCGCTTCGCACGCATCGTGCCGTTCTACGGGATGATCACGATCCCCGAGGCGTGGCGCAGCCCCACGCAGGTGGAGCCGCTCGAGCACATCGCGAACGGTGACGCGACGAAGGTGCTCGCGATCCTCGGCGGCCGTGACCCGTACACACCGTCAGCCGACATCGAGAAGCTGCCGGCCGTGACCCGTACACACCGTCAGCCGACATCGAGAAGCTGCGCGCGACGGGAGCGACGTGCGTGGTGTACCCGGAGGCGGAACACGCATTCGCGCACGACCCGTCCAGGCCGGTGCACAGACCCGATGACGCAGCAGATGCGTACGCGCGGGCGAAGGACTGGTTGCTCGGCGCGCTCGCCTGAGCCGACGGTTACTTGGAGCGCTGCTCCAGCGACGGGCGCTTCAGGATGACGTAGTGACGGTCCTGCTGCTCCAGCCACCCCAGCTTGATGAAGCTGGCAATCGCCTTGTTCACGCGCTCGCGTGACGCACCGACCATGCCGGCGAGTTCTTCCTGCGTGACGGGCAGCGTGAACGTGTCGTTGCCGCCCGAGAGTTCCAGCAGTCGCTTTGCGGTGCGGCCCGTGACGTCGAGGAACACGCTGTCGGCGAGGGCGGAGTCCATCGCGCGCAGTCGCGTGACGAGCATCTTCACGACGTTCCACATGAGCTCGGGGTGCGCCTCGAGCTGCGAGAGAACCGCCGCGTAGGGGATCTCGAGAACGGATGCCGCTTCGATGGCGCGCGCACCGGCGGACCGGGTTCCCTTGTCGAGCATGCCCATCTCGCCGAAGAGTGCTCCGTCGTCCATCAACGCGACCACGCTCTCGCGGTGGTCGAACGGACGGTTGCCGATTGCGATGGCGATGCGTCCGGACAGCACGATGAAGAGGCTCTCGGGTTCGTCGCCCTCCTCGAACAGCACGTCACCGCGCACCAGGTTGCGGATGGTCCCCGATGCACCGACGGCCGTCAGCACGTTTGCGGGTGCGTTGGCGAAGATTTCTCGGTGTCGGCAAGTACTTGTTCGTGCGCCATACAAGGGATGACGGTACTACCCTTCGCTCATGCCCGAGAAAGAGAACGTCTGGACCATCGTCGTGGCGGCGGGCTCCGGGCTCAGGTTCGGCAGTGCCAAGCAGTTCGAGCGTCTCGGGGGCAAGCGAGTCGTGGATTGGGCGGTCGAGGAGGCCGAACGCCATTCAATGGGCGTCATCACCGTGGTGCCGAAGGGCCAGGCGACCGGCCCGCACCAGGTGGAGGGCGGAGCCACCCGCAGCGAGTCCGTCCGGCGCGGCCTGGCGGCAGTGCCGGCCGAGGCAACCATCGTGCTCGTCCATGACGCGGCGCGGCCCTTCGCCAGCGACGCCGTGTTCCAGCGCGTGATCGGCGCCGTGGTCGACGGTGCTGATGCTGCCGTGCCTGGCATCCCCGTGACCGACACGATCAAGCAGGTGAACGAATCCGACATCGTCGTGTCGACGCCGCGCCGCGAGACGCTCCGCGCCGTGCAGACGCCACAGGCATTCCGCGCGTCATCGCTGCGCAAGGCACATGCCGCCGGTGGCGAGGGAACCGACGATGCGTCGCTCGTCGAGCACGTCGGCGGGGAGGTGCGCGTGGTGGAAGGCGAGCACGTCAACCGCAAGATCACCGAGCTCGACGATCTCGAGTGGGCACAGGCACACATCGCCGCCATGGACAAGGGAGAGGCGTGACGATGCAGGTGCGTGTCGGCCAGGGCTTCGACGTCCACCGCTTCGCTGACACACCCGAGCCGGGCCGCGTGCTCGTCCTCGGCGGTGTCGCGTTCCCCGGTGAGCCGACGCTTGTCGGCCACAGTGACGCTGACGTGATTGCCCATGCCGCCGCCGACGCGCTGCTCGGCGCCGCGGGTCTCGGTGACATCGGCCAGCACTACCCGGACACGGACCCGGTGTGGAAGGGCGCGGATTCCCTGCGGATCCTCGCCGACGTTGCATCCAAGGTGACCGCTCTCGGCTGGTCGATCGGCAACGTCGACTGCAGTGTCGTGTGCGAATCCCCGCGCATCGCGCCCGTTCGTGACGAGATGGTGCGAAACTTGTCCGCCGCCGCAGGGGCGCCCGTCACAGTTAAGGGCCGCCGTGCGGAGGGTCTTGGTGCCATCGGACGGAAGGAAGGCATCATGTGCTTCGCTTCCGCCATCATCACGAAGGAGTCCTGACATGGCAGCATCACGCGGGGGTCGTCCCTCCGGTCGGTCAGGTTCATCACGCGGTGGTTCGGGTGCACCGTCATCCGGTCGCGGGCGCCACAGCGGTTCCTCGCGCGGCGCGGCACGCACGTCGAAGCCCGTGCGCACGGGCGGACCCCGCCGCATGATCGACGACCGCAAGGGCGCGAAGGCGCCGGTGAAGGACAAGGGTCTCGGCGGCGAGCAGGTGGAGGGTCGTCAGGCCGTCCGTGAGTTGCTGATCGCCGGCCGCCGCAAGGTGCGCGAGATCTGGATGGCGAGTGACATCGACTCGGCACCGATCATCGAGGACATCGAGGAACTCGCCCGCGCACAGCGCGTGACGATCCTCGAGGTGCCGCGCCGCAAGCTGGAGGAGAAGGCACGCAGCGAGGCGCCGCAGGGCATCATCGCGTTCGCGGCCGAGATCCCCGAATCCGACTTCGGTGACATGCTGCGCGGCACGAAGAACACCCGTCCGTTCCTCGTTGCCGTGGACGGCGTGACCGACCCGGGCAACCTCGGTGCGTTGCTGCGTTGTTGCGACGGCGCCGGCGTGACCGGCGTGATCCTGCCGAAGCACCGTTCCGTCCACGTCACACCGACCGTGGCGAAGGCTTCTGCCGGTGCAGGCGCCGCGGCATGGCTGCCTGAGCCCGCTCGCATCGCGGTCGGCGTCGCGCTCGCGGTCGTCGGCGCAGCGCAGCTCGCGGGGCTCCTCCCGGAGTCATGGCTCGTGCCTTGGTCGCGCGGGGTCGCGGGTCTCTCGCGCCTCGTCAAGGAGCGCTGCGACACCGTGGTGAACATCCCGATGCTCGGCCAGGTGAACTCACTGAACGTGTCGGCCGCCGCAGCATTGGCTGTGTACGAGGTCGCGCGCGTCCGCCTGCAGAACTAGGACGCTCTGTCAATCATCTCGACTGCAGCAGCAGGACGAGGATGGCAGAGTCGAAAGCGAAGAAGACTGCGAACAGTGCACGAAGCCAGTTGTTTGTGGTGGTAGCTGACTTTTCGATTGACTCGATGCGAACAGCCAGAAGATCGACCTTGTGGTTCAACCCGACGACACCGTCATCGACTTCCTTCAGTTCGTTCATGAGGGTCCCGGACACCTTCCTGCCCACGACCGACGTGAATGCCTCGTAAGCCTCGAGTCGGTCTGCCTGACTGATTGCCACCCTATGTCCTCCCGGAGTCGTCCCTGTGTCCGCACAATGTGTGCGGGGCGTAGGCTGACTGGGTTCGCCGAATTAGCTCAGTGGTAGAGCAACCGCCTTGTAAGCGGTAGGTCGTGGGTTCAATCCCCACATTCGGCTCCAGCAGGGCAGAGGGCCCGCAATCCCAGTGTTTTCGGGTGTTGTGTCCTCGGGGATGCCCCGACAACGTCGAAACCGCCCACTACCGTGGTCGGCGACCACAAACCGAGGAGGTCACCACATGAGCCAGCAACGCCCCCGCGGATCCCGCCCGTCGATGCCCATGCCGAACACCGGCACCATGGGCGCCGTCGTCGCAGTGATCGCACTCGTGCTCGGGTTCCTCATTCTCCGCGACGTCCGCAGCGACGGTGGCTCCACCGTCACCCAGGGCAACTCCGACAACACCGCGGCAACCGTCCCCGCCGATGGCGGTGACGGCACCGCCACCACGACAACTGTCGCTTCTGGCGTCAACCGCGGCAACTTCAAGATCCAGGTCGCGAACGCCTCGGGCATCGCCGGTTCGGCCGGTGACCTCAGCAACAAGCTGACCGAGCAGAACTACGTGGTGCAGCCCGCGCTGAACACCGCGCCCGGCACCGCCAAGCGCGAGAAGACCGGCGTCTTCTACGTGGCCGGTTGCGAGGCAGCGGCACAGGACGTGGCCGCGGTTCTCGGTGGCAACGTGGAGATCGGCGCGATGCCGTCACCCGTCCCGCTGGAGACCGGCAACCTGGGCGAGGCGTGCGTGCTGATCCTTCTCGGCACCGACATCTCGAACAAGCCGCTCGCAGGTGTCGTCGGCACGCCGAACGGTGGCGTCGCCACCACCACGACCGTCGCCGGCTGATCGTCCCGCCGCAGGGCGGACGCGATGACTACTTGATTGATGCGCGGAGCATGCGCGTCACGGTTTCCTCGATGCAGTGCATCGTGCGTTGCATCGATTCGTCGCGACCGAACTCAGCCGTCAGCGAGTGTGCGTTCACGCGGGCGACGAGTGATGCGTCGAGGTACTCGTCGATGTCGCCGACGACGGTGAGCATCTTCGTTCCGTGTTCTTCTGCGTAGTCGGCAACCGACCCGACGACCTTGCCGTCGAAGCTGGTGTCATCGAGCAGTCCCTCGCCGGTGATGACAAGATCGTGGCTCTTGATCGCCTCGTCGAAACTGGTCTCCTCGGCGACGATGTCGAAACCAGGCATCAACGTTGCGCCGAGAGCAGCGAGCGCGCCGGCGAGTCCGCCTGCGGCACCGCTTCCGGGGATCGACGCCACGTCGACACCGTGTTCCTGCTTGTAGACCTGTGCGAGCCTCTCGAGCCTGCCGGTGAGGAGTTTCACCTGCGCCGGTGACGCCCCCTTCTGCGGTGCGAACACCTCGGCTGCATCGGTGAACAACGTGTCGACGTCGCACGCCACCACGAAGTCGACGGCCTTCAGCCGCGCGGGCGTGCTGATGGCGCGCAGCGCACCGAATCCTCCGTCGGTGGTTGCCGAACCGCCGAGGCACACGATGATCCGGCGCGCGCCCATGTCGAGTGCGGTGTCGATCAGTTCGCCCGTGCCCTGAGTGCTCGCGGCCATCGCGTCGTTTCCTGACGCGCCGCCGACGAGGGTCAGACCGGACGCCCGCGCCATTTCGATCACCGCGACGCCGCGGTCGTAGCGCCACTCGGCACGCACCGGGTCGCCGAGCGGGCCGGTGACGAGGGTGGAGCGGTTGGGTCCACCAAGGACGTCAAGCGTGCCTTCGCCGCCGTCTGCCATTGGCATCTCCGTGCAGTCGATGCCGAGTTCCCAGCAGGCGTGGCCGATCGCGGCACACGCCTGGGCGGCGGTCAGCGTGCCCTTCCACTTGTCGCTCGCGGCCAGAACACGCACGCGGTCACGATACGGCGGGGTGGTGAATCCCTACTGAATCGGTAGGGTTTCTGGCATGGCCGTGACCGTTCGAATCCCCACCACCATGCGTCCGATCTCCGGTGGAGCATCCACCGTGGAGGTCGAGGGCACCACGCTGAAGGAAGTCCTCGACGCGCTGAACGCCCAGCACAACGGGTTCGGCGAGCGCCTCTTCGACGCGAACGGTGACCTGCACAAGTTCGTGAACATTTTCGTGTCCGACGACGACGTGCGGTACCTGCAGGGTCTCGACACCCCGGTCAAGGCCGGCGACACTGTCTCCATCATTCCCGCGGTCGCTGGCGGCTTCTAGCCGCTGCGACTCGAGTGAGGCCCTCGGCCGAACGGGTCTCCCGGTCGCTGGCGGCTTTTAGCCGCTGCGACTCGAGTGAGGCCCCGGGCCGAACGGGTATCCCGGTCGCTGGCGGCTTCTAGCCCCTTTCATCCTTTCCCCGGGGCGGGGTAGTGGCGTTAGCAGTCCCCTCGGTAGAGTGCTAGCGCCCAGCAACTGGGCACCAACCAATTGCGAAACCCCCTACCTGGAGGAAACACCATGGCAAAGCTCATTGCGTTTGACGAAGAAGCCCGTCGCGGTCTCGAAGCCGGAATGAACAAGTTGGCCGATGCGGTGCGCGTCACCCTCGGACCCAAGGGCCGCAACGTCGTGCTCGAGAAGAAGTGGGGCGCCCCCACCATCACGAACGACGGTGTGTCGATCGCGAAGGAAATCGAACTGGAAGACCCGTGGAAGTCGCGAAGAAGACCGACGACGTCGCCGGTGACGGCACCACCACCGCAACCGTCCTCGCATGGACGATGGTGCGCGAGGGCCTGCGCAACGTCGCAGCCGGCGCGAACCCGATGACCCTGAAGAAGGGCATCGAGGCCGGAGTCGCTGCTGCTGTGGCCTCCATCAAGGCTCTCGCCAAGGAAGTCGACTCGAAGGAGCAGATCGCACAGGTCGCATCCATCTCGGCGGCAGACACCGAGATCGGCGGCATGATCAGCGAGGCAATCGACAAGGTTGGCAAGGACGGCGTCATCACCGTCGAGGAGAGCCAGACCTTCGGCATGGAGATGGACCTCGTCGAGGGCATGCGCTTCGACAAGGGCTACATCTCGCCGTACTTCGTGACGGATGCAGACCGCATGGAGGCACTGCTCGACGACCCGTACATCCTGCTCACCAGCAGCAAGATCTCGAACGTGCGCGACATGCTGCCCGTGCTCGAGAAGGTCATGCAGAGCGGCAAGGCTCTCGTCATAGTCGCAGAGGACATCGAGGGCGAGGCCCTTGCCACGCTCGTCGTGAACAAGATCCGCGGCACGTTCAAGAGCGTCGCAGTGAAGGCACCGGGCTTCGGTGACCGCCGCAAGGCCATGCTGCAGGACCTCGCCATCCTCACCGGTGGCCAGGTCATCAGCGAGGAAGTCGGCCTGAAGCTGGAGAACGCAACACTCGACCTGCTCGGCCGCGCGAAGCGCATCGTCATCACCAAGGACGAGACCACCATCATCGAGGGCGCGGGTGCAGAGGCCGACATCAAGGGCCGCATCAACCAGATCAAGACCGAGATCGACAACACCGACTCCGACTACGACCGCGAGAAGCTCCAGGAGCGCCTCGCCAAGCTGTCGGGCGGCGTTGCAGTTCTGAAGGTCGGCGCCGCCACCGAGGTGGAGCTGAAGGAGAAGAAGCACCGCATCGAGGACGCAGTCAGCACCACGAAGGCAGCCATCGAGGAGGGCGTCGTGCCCGGCGGTGGCGTCGCACTTCTCCGTGCGCAGGCCGCGGTGCTCGAGGCAGCAGACAAGCTCACCGGTGACGAGGCAACCGGCGCGCGCATGGTTGCTCGCTCGCTCGAGGGCCCGATCAAGCAGATCGCCGAGAACGCAGGTCTCGAGGGTGGCGTCGTCGTCGAGAAGGTGAAGAACCTCACCGGCACGCAGGGCCTGAACGCCGCAACCGGCGAGTACGAGGACCTCGTGAAGCTCGGTGTCATCGACGCAGCCAAGGTGACCCGTTCCGCTCTGCAGAACGCGGCGTCCATCGCGGCGCTGTTCCTCACCACCGAGGCAGTCATCGCCGACAAGCCGGAAGAGGCAGGCCACGCCGGCCACGACCACGGCGGCATGGGCGACTTCTAGTCGGCCATCACACTTCGGTTCTTGCGGTGCCCCGCGTTGCTCTCGTCAGCGCGAGCACGACACCGACCTGCCGCTGATCACGGAGGCGCTGGGTTCGCTCGGCATCGACAGCGAGATCATCGATTGGGACACCGCCGCAGCGGACTGGGAACGGTTCGATGCGGCGGTTGTTCGTTCCCCGTGGGATTACCACCGCAGGTACGACGAGTTCCTCGCGTGGCTGGATGCCGTCTCCGGCGCGACGCGTCTGTTCAACGATGCAGACATCATCCGGTGGAACACCGACAAGACGTACCTGGCCGAGTTGATCGACGCCGGCATGCCCGTCATCCCCACCACCTACATCGGTGGTGCACAGGCGTTGGTCGACGCGAGTGACGCGGGTGTCC
>JBEGJV010000171.1:0-3455 GCA_041184385.1 Actinomycetota bacterium | reverse complement strand
GAACGTGTACTCGAACAGCCAGCGGTCGAGCGGGATGTCGAGGCCGGTCCCCAACTGCACCCACTGCGGGGCGTGGATGTGCGTGTCGATCAGGCTCGTTCGTGCGCGCCCAGACGGACCGTCGACCCAGCCGTCGTCATGGCTCTCTGCGCTTCGTCCGACGATGCCGGCAGCACCGCCGAGATGACACCGTCATCCGCCACGACTACCGCGACATCGCGGAGCGTCTCCAACTCGCGGGCTGTCGGCGCGTGGTACGCCGTGCCCACCACGACCGTGCTCACGGCTGCGTCAACGACTTGAACCAGCCGTCCGGGTCGGCAATGTCCCCGCGCAGTCTCCTCCACACGCGCGCGATGCCGTCGCGGCCGGACTGCGGGTACGCAGCGATGCGGTCAGCCAACTCGTTCGCACGATGCAGCACCGCTTCGTCCGCCACGGTCTCGGTGACCACCGAGAGCCTCAGCAACTCGGCGGCGCTGATTCTGTCGGACAGCAACGTCAGCCTGTCGGCAACAGCCGGGCTGTGGCGCAGGTGCAGCCACGCCTGGTTCATCGGTGCGGCCACCCCGATCTGGATCTCGGAGACCTGCATGAACGACGTCTCCCCCGCCACCACCACCGATGCGGCCAGCACGAGCGCGGCACCGGCGTTGATCGCGTACTTCTCGAGAGCGAGGACGATGGGGACGGCGCACTTGTAGATCTCGGCGTGCACTGACGGCCACGCCAACAGCGGTGCGGGCTTCTGGCCGTCCCCCGCTGCCTTCAGGTCGATGCCGGAGCAGAAGAATCCGCCCGCGCCCTGCAGCACCACGCACCCGACGGTGGGGTCGTTGTTGACGGCGACCAGAGCATCCCGCAGTTGTTCGGCAAGTTCTGCGGTGATCGAGTTCTTGCGGTCGGGACGGTTCAGGACGATGTTGACGCGGTTACCCGTGCGCTCGACGAGAACGACGGGGTCTCCCATGTCAGTGACCGGGCTGGTACGTGCCGAAGACGTCGCGCAGGGCGTCACTGACCTCGCCGAGTGTTGCATGGGCGCGCAGGGCTTCCTTCATGGGCACCAGCAGGTTGCCGGTGCCGCGGGCGACGGTGCGCACCTCCTCGAGGAGCGCGGTGACCTTTGCCTGGTCACGGTTCTCCTTGAACTTCTTCAGGCGCGCGATCTGGCCGACGGCAAGGCTGGGGTCGATCGGGAAGACGTTCGGCTCCGGCTCCACGTCCACGGTGAACTTGTTGACACCCACGATGATGCGCTCGTCGTCGTCAATGGACTTGGCGTACTGGTACGCACTGTCGCCGATCTCGTCCATCTGGTAGCCGGACTCGATGGCGGCAACGGCGCCGCCCATGTCGTCGATCTTCTGGATGTACTCCCACGCGAGGCGCTCGACCTCGTCGGTGAGCTGTTCCACGAAGTACGAACCGGCGAGCGGATCCGGCGTGTCAGCCACTCCGCTCTCGTACCCGATGATCTGCTGCGTGCGCAGCGCGATGCGTGCCGCTTCCTCTGTGGGAAGACCGAGAGCCTCGTCGAAACCGTTGGTGTGCAGAGACTGTGTGCCGCCGAGGACGGCGGCGAGCGACTGCACGGCGACACGCACGACGTTGTTCAGCGGCTGCTGCGCCGTGAGCGTGGAGCCGCCGGTTTGCGTGTGGAAGCGCAGCAACTTGCTGGCCTCCTTCTTGGCGCCGAAGCGCTCGGTCATGATCTTGTGCCACATGCGGCGACTGGCGCGGAACTTCGCGACTTCCTCGAAGAAGTTGTTGTGGCCATTCCAGAAGAACGACAGGCGCGGCGCGAAATCGTCGACATCGAGACCTGCGTCGACCGCGGCCTGCACGTACGCGATGGCGTCGGACAGCGTGAACGCGATCTCCTGCACGGCGGTGCTGCCCGCCTCGCGGATGTGGTAGCCCGAGATGGAAATGGTGTTCCACTTCGGCACGTTCCTCGAGCAGTAGTCGAAGATGTCGGTGATGAGGCGCATCGACGGACGCGGTGGGTACACGTACGTGCCACGGGCGATGTATTCCTTCAGGATGTCGTTCTGGATGGTGCCGCTGATGGCAGAGGCGGGAACCCCCTGCTCCTCGGCGACCAGCTCGTACATCAACAGCAGGATCGCGGCTGTCGAGTTGATGGTCATGGACGTGGAGACCTTGTCGAGCGGCAGGTCCTTCAGCAGCAGTCGCATGTCGTCGAGGCAGCTGATGGCGACGCCCACCTTGCCGACCTCGCCCTCGGCGCGCGGGTGGTCGGAGTCGTAGCCCATCTGCGTCGGCAGGTCGAACGCACAGGACAGACCCGTCTGACCGGCCTGGAGCAGGAACTTGAACCGCTCGTTGGTGGACTCGGCCGACCCGAACCCGGCGTACTGGCGCATCGTCCACAACTTGCCGCGGTACATCGTGGGGTACACGCCGCGCGTGTACGGGGGCTTGCCGGGGTCACCTAGCCGCGCGCCGGCGTCGAACTCCCCCAGCGTCTCGGCGGAATAGAGGGGGGCGATCTCGATACCCGAGTCGGTGCGCTTCGCGTCGTCAGCCATGGGTCAAGGCTACGAGGAATGTCCCGACGGCACCCAAGCCGGCGGTGGAGTCAGAGCAGTTCGTACGACGGGTTCGTGAAAGTCAACCCGCGGGGGCCCTTCATGGGCACGCCCTCGATGATGATGCGACGGCCGAGACCGACGCCGCCGATGGAACGGCGACCGGACCACACGACGGTCACGCTGCCCGTGTCATCGACCAGCGTCACCTCGAGTGCCGGCATGCCCTGGCTGGGACGCGTCTTCAGCTTGAAGATCTGCCCCTTCACCCGCACGTGCTCGCGAGGCTCGATCGTGGCCAGCGCCGGGAACACCTCGGCATCTGCCGGAGCTCCATCCTTCTTCTTGCGACCGAAGCCGAAAGCCATGGGCGGGCCTACGAACCGATCAGGACGGCGCGCACGTCATCCTCGGCCTCTGCGCGGGCAAGGACGAGAACCTCGTCGTTGGCGTGCAGGACGAAGTCGCCGTTCGGCGGCAGGACGTGGCCGTCGCGGATGATGCCCACCACCGAAGCCTCACGCGGCCATGCGAGGTCGCGGATCTGCTTGTCGATGGCCGGCGATCCCTCAGCGAGGGTGACCTCGCAGAGCCCCGCCTGGCCGCGCTCGAAGTTCATCAGGTGAACGAAAGACCCGACGGTGACCGCTTCCTCGACGAGGGCAGTCAGCAGGTGCGGGGTGGAGACGCTCACGTCCACTCCCCACATGTCGTTGAACATCCACTCGTTCTTCGGGTTGTTCACGCGGGCCACGACGCGCGGCACGCCGAACTCCTGCTTCGACAGGAGCGACACGACGAGGTTGTCCTCGTCGTCCCCCGTCACCGATGCCATGACATCGGCCATCGTGACGCCCGCCGCGGCAAGCACGGCAACGTCACACGCGTCGCCCTGGTGCC
>JBEGJV010000170.1:0-3370 GCA_041184385.1 Actinomycetota bacterium | reverse complement strand
GCACACGGTGGTGGCGGCGCTGCCCGAGGCCGAGGAGCGCGCCGGCCAGGACGAGATGTCGTACGCCATCGCCGAGTCACTGGCCGCCGGACGGTCGATCATCGTGCAGGCGGGCACCGGAACCGGCAAGTCCCTCGGTTACCTCGTTCCCGCCCTCATGAGCGGGAAGAAGACAATTGTTGCGACAGCCACGAAGACCCTGCAGGACCAACTGGCACAGAACGACCTTCCGCTCCTGGCAAAGAGCATCGGCGTCGAGTTCTCGTGGGCCGTGCTGAAGGGTCGCAGCAACTACCTGTGCGTGCAGCGCGTCAAGGAACTCGATGACAAGTCGAACCAACTCGAGTTCGCGGAGACGACATCGTCGGTCAGACGCGAGATCGAGGGCATCCTCGAGTGGGCAAGGACAACCGTCACCGGCGACATCGAGGAGATGCCGCGCACCCCGTCGGAGCGGGCACGCAAGATGGTCACCGTTGGTACGGACGAGTGTCCCGGTCGTGCGAAGTGCCCGTCGGGTGAAGCATGTTGGGCTGAGCACGCCCGCGCCAGGGCCCAGTCGGCCGACGTGGTGGTGGTGAACCTCCATTTGTACGGCCTCCACGTGGCCTCGGGCGGGGCGATTCTTCCCGAGCACGAGGTCGTGATCTTCGACGAGGTCCACCAGCTCGAGTCCATCATCAGCGACACCGCGGGCATCGAGCTGCGCGGGCAGCGTTTCGCCGCAGCAGCTGCCGCCGTGCGCGGCGTGATCGCCGACCCGAACATCACCAACCCGCTCGAGAGCGCCGGCGACAGGTTCGCCATCGCACTTTCCGCCTACAACGGCCAGCGTCTCTCCAGCCCGCTGCACGGCGCCATCACGACGCCGCTCTCCACTGCACGAATCGAGCTGAACTCCGTCCTCGAAGCGCTCCGGGCCGTGAAGACGGACAACGAGACGGTCAGCCAGCGCAGCCTGCGCGCCCAGACGCAGTGCTCGCGGCTGGCGGAAGCCATCGACCTCGCGCTCGGGACATTCGAGGGCTACGTCGCCTACGTCGACGGACCGGATGACCGGCCAGTGCTACACATCAAGCCGCTCCACGTCGGCCCGGTGCTGGAAAAAGCCGTGTGGACGGATCATGCGGCCGTTCTCACCAGTGCCACCGTTCCGTCATCGCTGCCGCAGCGCGTTGGTCTTGACCTCGACGGAACCGAGCAACTGGTCGTCGGCTCCCCGTTCGACTACGAACGCAATTCGCGTCTGTACTGCTCCCCCGAGTTCCCCGACCGGAACGCCAGGAACTTCCGCGACTTCGTGCACGACGAACTCGAGGCGCTCATCAATGCCGCCGGGGGCCGCACCCTCGCCCTGTTCACCAGCAATGCGGCCCTGAACGCGGCCACAGAGGAACTGCGCGGACGCGTCCCCTTCCCCATCCTCACGCCCGCGGAGTTCTCGCGGCAGCGCCTGATCGAGATGTTCATGGAGGACGAGCACGCATGCATCTTCGCGTCACAGTCCTTCTTCCAGGGCGTCGACTTGCCGGGGCGCACGCTCTCGCTCGTGGTGCTCGACAAACTGCCGTTCCCGCGGCCCGACGAACCGCTGCTGGAAGCGCGCCGCGAGGACGTGGGGCGCGAGAAGTCGTTCGGTGCCATCGACCTGCCGATCTGCGCCACGGCTCTCGCACAGGCTGCCGGGCGACTCATCCGCACGGCGTCAGACAAGGGCGTCGTCGCCGTTCTTGACCGGCGTCTCGCGACACAGAGCTACTGGCGCACGCTGATCGCGGCCATGCCGCCCATGACGCGCACGCGTGACCGCGAAGAGGTCGAGCAGTTCCTGCGCGACATCACGTCGACACCTCAGTAGGGGTGCTCAGTAGCCCAGGCGTTCGAGACGGTCCGGACGCTGCTGCCAGTCCTTGTCGACGGTCACGTGGAGCTCGAGGTAGGCGCCCTTCGGCAACTGCTTGCGAACCTCGATGCCGACCTTCTTCAGCAGGTCTCCGCCCTTGCCGATGACCATGCCCTTCTGGCTCTCGCGTTCGACGAGGATCTCGCAACGGATCTTCGGCCACTCCCATTCGGTCACCTTCGTTGCGACGGAGTACGGCAACTCGTCCTTCAGCGCGGCCAGCAACTGTTCGCGCACGAGTTCGGCAACCCAGGTGTGCTCGTCGGTGTCGGACACCATTTCCTCCGGGTAGTACGCCGGCCCCTCGGGCATTTCCTGCAACAGGGCCGCAAGGAGAACGTCCAGCCCCTCGCCGGTGGTTGCCGAAACGGGGAAATACTCGCGCGCGCCGAGCTCCGACACGGCCTTCAGTTGCTCGAGCACCACTTCGGGCTTCGCTCGGTCGATCTTGTTGATGATGACGAAGGCACTGGCCATGTCGACATTGTTGGCCACCCACTGGTCACCACGGCCGAAGGGCTTCGTGGCGTCGATGATCAGGCAGACGACCTCCACATCGTTGATGCTGTCGAGAGCCGTCGCGTTCACGCGCTCCCCCAGGGCGGTGACGGGCTTGTGGATTCCGGGTGTGTCGACGAACACGATCTGGACGTCATCACCGTGGTACACGCCGCGGACACGAGTGCGCGTGGTCTGCGGCTTGTTCGAGACGATGCTGACCTTCTTGCCGCAGATCGCATTGACCAGTGTCGACTTGCCGACGTTCGGCCGTCCGACGAAAGTCACGAATCCACTGCGCACGCACTCAACCTACTTACTTTCCGTGCGGCGTGTTGCATGCCCCAACATGCATGACCGAATCAGGTCGTCCGGTTCTGCCACACTTCACTCATGTCGTCTTCGCCTTTCCGGAACCTCGACCACAGGAAGTGGTTCGACCGGATGCTCCCCCAGACACTCCAGGTCGCCGTGTGGTTGCTGTACATCGACGGTGCCTTCGCCGTGCTCGGGTACCTCGGCAAGACGGACCAGTACGGCATCTGGCGGTACATAGGGGGCATCGGCGGAATCGTCGCCCCCATGGCGTGTCTGTCGTTCATCGCCGGCGGTTTCCTGATCGCGAACGGGCGGAAGGTCGGCTGGTACCTCGGTATCGCGGCCTCCTTCTCACCTTTTCTCCTGCGGGCGCTCTACAAGTTCCAGTACGCCGACGGACTGCCGGTCAGTTGGGTCTTCACCCAGCAGAACTACATCAGCTTCCTGTTCGAGGTTGCGCTCATTGCCGTGCTCGTGCACCCGATGAGCAGGTCGTACGCCGCCCGCTGGCTTCGTTGACGCCCCGTCGCGCGGCCTGTGCCACACTTGGCGCATGGCACGTCACATCGAGAACATCGAAGCACTCAAGGGTCTCGTCGGGGAGCACATCGGCTACTCCGACTACCTGACCATCACCCAGGAGCAGGTCAA
>JBEGJV010000169.1:0-3435 GCA_041184385.1 Actinomycetota bacterium | reverse complement strand
GTCTTGTCGACTGACATCTCGCCGAGCTTCACGGGAGAGGAGAACAGCCAGATCTCCACGATGGTGTCCGGCTCGAACCCTGACGCGTTGACTTGGACCCTCTGACCGGTGGACAGGCGAACATTGCCGTCCGCGTCGAGTGGTGCGACATTTCCGTTGCTGTCAACTGATGCGAGCGACGCGGAGTAGTCGCCTGCGGTGATGACCAGCTTGTTGTTTCGTCGTTCCACCGTGGGAGTGATCGACGTGTCGCCGACCGTCATTGCTGCCTGACCATTGACCACCGTTGCCGGTTGGGGGGCAGGAACAGAGGTTGTCGTCGAGGCATTCGGGACTGTCGTTGCCGGGGATGTGGTTGTCGTGGCGGAGGGCGTCCTGCCGGCCGGGGTGGTTGTGGCGGTGCTGCGGATCACCGGTACCGCGGTTGATTCCGTCGCCGATGGGATGGTGACGAACGTCGTGGTGGGGGCACTCACGTTCACGATGAGCGCGGGCGCGGTCGTCGCTGATGCCGCAATCGTCGTTGTGGTCGTCGAGGTGGTTGTTGTGGTGGGCCGCACGAAGTCGGCGACCCGGGCAGTTGCCGCACTCAGTTCGACCGTTGTGGACGTCGAGTTCGTCGCGGTCACCTCGAACTTCAGGTACATGTCGATGTCGTCGTCGGTCAGCGTGTAACTGAGCGATGTCGCACCGGTGATGTTCGTGTACGAGCCGCCCACCGTGCTCGAGCGCTTCCAGCGGTACGTGTACGTGGGTGCGGGGTACCCGGACCATGTACCGCGTGCGCCCGTGAGCGTCTGGCCGTTCGTGGTGGTGCCGCTGATGGACGGGGCAACCGAATTCGCGGGCGCGGTATCGGGGTAGTAGCGCACGATGACGACCCCGGATCCGCCGTCGCCGGAGCGTCCTCCACCCTGGCGGTAACCACCGCCTCCGCCCGCACCCGTCTCGTCCACTGCGTCAATGCCGGCGCCGCCAGCGGAATTGGTTCCACTTGCGGTGCCGCCGTTGGTTCCTCCGGCGCCCTGCACCGAGCGTGCCTGTCCACCGCCGCCGGAGCCGTAGACGGTGTCCGTACCCGTGCGCCAGTTGTTGATGAGTCCTTCACCCCCATTGCCCCCGACACCACTCGAACTGTTTGCCCCGGGTTGGGTTGCATCGCCACCAATCTGCGTTGCTCCGCCACCGCCACCGCCACCAGCCGACACGGCGTCACCGGCGACTCCGTGTGGGTATGACTTTCCACCGCTGTTTCCGTAAGCGGTGATGTTCGATCCGTTCGATGCTGTCCCTGAGGAAGCTTGAGTCGAGGAACCTTGCGGTTGTCCCCAGTGCGCACCACCGGCATTGCCGCCGGGGCCGCCGTATGCCGGTCCGCACCCGCCACCGAAACCCCCGCCGACTGCAACAAGAGTTCCGAACTTGGAGTTTCCGCCTGGACTGCCCGGTGAACAGTTGCCGCCCTGGCCGCCGTACCCGGTCCACACCGCAATCGATGCGCCAGCCGAGACGGCAAAAGCTGTTGCAACGACGATGCCACCTCCACCTCCGCCGCCGCCCGTGGGTGTGGAGCCGTTCGACATTCCACCGCCACCTCCACCACCGACGACGAAGACGTCAACGGAAGTGATTCCCGCCGGAACAGTCCAGGTGCGGGTTGCGTATTGGGTCGATGTCGTCGGTGTCGTGGGTGCGGTTGCAAACGTGACGACACACGCACCGTCGGACGCGAGAGTTGATGTCACGCCGCTTGCGCTGTCGACAGTGGAGACACAGGCACCGGCACCGACTGATGCTGCGTGTGCTGCGGGGGTGGTGACACTCACGACCGTGCCCACGAGGACCGAGCAGGCGAGGACTGTTCGACGAATCATGGGGCCAATGTAGTGGCAACCCAACGCCATTCTCTCCATGGAATCCCGGCGAGGGGCGGTGGTACCGTCAGTCCCACATTTCTAGGGGGAATCGACATGACGTACGCAGGCGACCGCGTTCTCTACGACGCAGACACACACATCATGGAACTGCCGGACTTCCTGCGGAAGTTCGCCGACCCGGACATCCGCGAGGAACTGCCGCTCGTTGACTACGGCCGCTCCATCGTGACCGACGAGGAAGTCGCCGTGATCATGGGCCAGGGCTCGCGCCACAGCGAGGAGCACAAGCAGGGCCTCATCGCACTCGGCGACCGCATGATCCAGGAGGTCAAGGAGATCCAGGCGCTCGGGTCGTTCGACAAGATGGACCGCGTCGTCGCGAACGACATGCTCGGCTTCATGAAGCAGGTCGTGTTCGCCACGCACTCGCTGCACATGGTGTTCTCGCCGTCATCGAAGATCAGCGACCGACTCCGCTACGGAGGTGCCCGCGCGCACAACCGCCACATGGCCGACTTCTGCTCCGTCGACAAGCGCATGATGGGTGTCGCTGCCATCCCACTCGAGAACCCGGAACTGGCGCTCGAAGAGGTGCAGTGGTGCCTCGACAACGGTCTCGAGGCGATGTGGATCCCGCACCGTCTCGCCGGGGATCGCTCGCCCACGCACGTCGACTACAACCCGATCTGGTCGCTGCTGCAGGAGGCACAGGTTCCGCTCGTGTTCCATGTCGGCGGCAACCCGCTGCAGCTGAAGCCCGAGTGGAGCAACAACGGCCGCGGCAAGACCCGCGACTGGATGGGCGGCGGCGAGAATGTGCGCGCACGTGATGCCGCAGTGCTGCACCAGGGCATCGAGACCTTCGTGTCGATGATGGTGCTCGACGGGGTGCTCGAGGACTTCCCGCGCCTGAAGATGGCGTCGGTGGAGCTCGGCGCCGGCTGGGTGCCCGAGATGCTCGTGCGTCTCGACCAGATCCACAAGGCGTACTCCAAGGTCGACGACCGCCTGAAGGGATTCACCCGCAGGCCGAGCGAGCAGATCACCGACCAGATGGCGTTCACGCCGTTCGTGTTCGAGGACCCAGCCCGTCTTGCCGCCCAGTCGAACGACAACCTGTACCTGTTCTCGAGCGACTACCCGCATACCGAGGGCGGCCGCGACCCCATCGCTCGCTTCGAGTCCTGCATGGCGAACTCATCGAAGTCCGAGGTGGAGAAGTTCAACTCCGGCAACTTCCTCCGGGTGTTTCCCCGCGCGAAGTAAGGAAGTGACGCCGGGTCAACGCCGCGAGGTGTTGACTGGAACAGTGAAGAACCGGATGGGACGCCTTGCTGCGGCGTTGGTTGTCACGGTCATTGCCGTGGGACCTTCCCGTGCCGCGGCGAACCCTTCGCACGTGCAAACGATCTCGGTGGACACCGGGTTCCGCGTGAAGCGCGACGGGTTCTCGTTCGCGAACTGGTCCGGTCTCTCGAAGTCCACCGCGCTGTCGACCAAGCACATGTTCCAGTTGCTGAACGAAGCCGGGCGTTGCGTAGACGACGGCACCAACCCG
>JBEGJV010000168.1:0-3469 GCA_041184385.1 Actinomycetota bacterium | reverse complement strand
GTTCAGCGGTGCTTCGGAGTCGTGACAGTCGACCGGTGTCGCATCGAGCAGCGCTTTCACCCCGTCGAAGATCGATGCTGTGTTCATGAGTCACCGATCCCGTCACCGATCGCGATGAGGATGCCCCTCACTAGATCCTGCTCGATTACACGCTCAGCGGCTTCATAGTTCCGCTGGGGGGTCGCGTTCACACCGCCGGGAGCGTCCTCGACAATCCCGAGAGGACCCTGGTTGCGTGCTAGGTTCGGTCCGAGCTCCGTCTCAGCGCTACCATCAATGACCTTCACCGAGTCGTAGTCGACCGACGTCGGGTAGCCGGGAAGGTGTGTGCCGGCGCGGCGGCGAGCGGAACGGATCCACGCCTGGCGTCCGCGATACGCGGACGTTGATACGGCCTTCTTCACGTTCTTCATGACGTCGGCCGTCGCGTTCTCTAGTTCCACCGTGAACTGGTGCACTTCGGAAAAGTCGAACTCGACGTTGATTCCAGTCACTGTGTTTCCTTCGCGGGGAGGCGCCGTGATGTCGCGTTCGACTGTGCCCGCGATGCGGTGATCCGGAACTTCGCCCCGACCAAAGCAGCGTCATCGGCGGATCCGGTGATCTCCACGACGCAGTCCTTGACGATGCTCGTCGTCCCCTCTACGGGGAACGAGATTGTGAGGTCTTGCTCGGCGTACAACTGTCCGCCTGCCTCGCCCTGGCGTGCCCTGGTGTTCCCAAACCGGACCTTGCACTTGCCGGTGTAGACCGTCGCCGCATCCGGTGCGTCGTGCTGCAACGTCACCGGGTTCCATTCACCCGGAGACCCTGCACCAGCCGCAGTTACGGTGCACGTCTCACGCATCTCGCTCTCCGCCTCGCGGCGGGCGAGCAGCAGATCAATACCCGCGGCCGTCATACAGCACCGCCGGGTTACCGCCGACCACGTCGGCTCGGACAGCAGCGCTCGACGGGCGCCGCATCCGCGGTGACGCCCCGCCAGGCACGGCGATCGACGGAGCATCGAAACCACGCTCGAACTGGACCGTGCCGATACCGCTGACCTGCCCGGGCCGGTACGCCCGCAGGCTGGACAGCTGCGACGGGGAGAACAGTTCGCCGGCATTCCACCGGCGCGTGACCTCTTCGATGGTCACGGAAGTCTTGTTGTCGGGATTCGAGTAGCACTCCACGGCCACCATCAGCACGATGCTCGCGACACCCTCGGGGACGTCCTCGCTCGTCCACTCCCGACGTGCTTCGCTGCGAGCGGCACCAGAAATGGTTGCGATGACCTCCTGCGCACGCTTGAGCTCGACACTGTCGGCTTCGAACGGTGCCAGTCCCAGCCAGTTGCTGAGACGCTCCGTGTCGATGAGCGGCTGATTCGCCATGGTTCACTCCTCCCGTGTTCCCGGGTGTCCCGCCCCCCATGGAAGAGGTGGCGGGACACCCGGGCTTGGGTCACGCTGCGACGATCGAGCCGCCACCAGTGATGTTGGCGTCCTCGACGGACAGGACAGCCTCGGCCTTCAGCGTCACCGTCTTGTCGGTGGTGCCGGTGACCGTGGCGCCCGACACACCGGGCAGCGCGTTCAGCGCCGTCGCGATTGCCGTGTTCGACGCGTTGTACGCGATGTTGTCGGTGGTCTCACCATCGACGGTGATCGTGTACGTACCGCCGGATACGGTGCCGGTCGAGTCGAGGGTCCAGACCGCCTTCGCGGAGCCGGAACCGAAGTTGACCTTGACCGCGCGGACGAAGTCCATCTGGACCTCACCGTCGACGACGATGACCTTGCCGTCAGCGTCGGTCTCCGGGTCGAGCACGACCGCGGCACCGACGAACGACTCCACGATGGATCGGTCCTTCGCGTTGACCGAGTCGTAGTCGAAGATCTGCGTGATGGCCATGCCATTCGCGGCGATCGACGACCCCGACACCGCACCGCGCGGCACGACCGGCGCGACGTTCGCGATAGCGACCGCCGTCTCGTGCACGAAGTACGACTCCTCAGGGTCGAGCGCGGGAACCTCGACGACGGTGAACCCGCCGAGACGTCCCACGACGCCGTCACGGAGCGCCTCGGACATGCCCGACGTGTCGACCGCGAGCAGGCGCGGGTGGCCGGCGATGTTCTCCGACACGGTCGACCCGACCAGCCAGTACAGGCCGGTCGTGGGGACCTTCTCGTCGACGAGCAGCTTCCGGGCGCGCAGCGCGACCGTTGCCGGGTCGTGGTTGTACGCCGTGGCCGGGGTCGTCGGGGTGAAGTTCACCTCGAGCACGAAGTCGGCAGCGGCGAGCGTGTCGACGATGACCTCCTCGTAGAACTCGATCATCGACTGCACCTGCGGTGCCTGGATGTCGCGCACGAACTCGACCTCGTCGAGCGTCTGCTCCTCCGGGGAGAGGTGCACCGCGTTGTACGGGAACTTGTCGAGCGCGATCTGCATCTTGGCCTGCGACAGGTCATCGACCACGATCGCGTTCGCCGAGCGCCAGCCCTTGTCGCGGGCGCGGAGCAGCGGGGGCCGCTTCACGTTCACGACGTCTCCGGCTGCGCCGCGGAAGTCGCTGATGCCGTACTTCGTGACGAAGAGCGTCGGCAACTTGACCTGGCGGCGCAGGAGCGCCAGTGCGGTGCCGGCGAACTTGGTCGCCTTCTGGAAGATGTTCGCCATGGGATACCTCCTTGGTTGGGGTTTTGACCGCAGGGGACCCCATGGCGGGTCCTGCGGGTGTTACCGGGCGAGCGCCGCTTTCACGACGTCGTCGGCAGTGAGTTCGGGCTCCGCGCCGGGCCGTGCACCGCCACGCGGGGCAGGCTTCGGCTGTCGGGGCTCCGGCTTCTTGTTCTCCGGGTAGAACCGGTCGAGGAGCTTCTGGGCGTCCTCGAGCAGCTCGTCTTCGGTGTCGCCGCGGAGACGGTCGGCAAGGTCCGCGTCGAGACCTGTCGACAGCGCCACCTTCAGCCGCATGTTCTCGGCCTTCAGCGAGCTCAGCTCGGGGCTGTTCGCAGCACCCTTCGCCTTCTCGCGGGCGTCGTTCCGCTCGCGGCGAAGACGATCAATGGTGCGACGAGCGCGCTGCGCATCGAACTCACCATCGAACCCCGGGTCCTCCGGGTCTTCCGGGTTCTCGGGGTCGTCCGGGTCTCCGGGCTTCCCGCCCTGCGGGTCCGGGTCTTCCGGCGGGTCCATCTCCGAGCGCCGCTCAGGCGGTTCCGGGTCATTTTCGAACCTGACGTGCGCCACATCGAACCGGGTGAGTCCGATCTGCGCTAGGCCATCCGGCCCAATTCGTGCGAACGTGCGTTCGCTGGTGTCGCCCTGCGACATAGTGGTGTCCCTCCTAGGGATCGCTCACCCCGGTTGGGCGAGTGGTCTACGAACGCGGATAGAACGCGTCCAAGTAGCCGTTCAGCAGCGCACGGTCCTTCGCTGTCCGGTTCCTCTTCGAACCGAGATACTGAAACGCCGAAGC
>JBEGJV010000167.1:0-3512 GCA_041184385.1 Actinomycetota bacterium | reverse complement strand
CGAATCTTCGTTGTCTACAAGGGCCAGGTCAAAGACAACGGGTGCCTCAACAACTAGGGCTTTTTCTTGATCGGGATGACCGGTCTCTGCGGACTCGGCTCGTTCGGTGCGGCCGGCACTGACACGGTGGAGATTCGGATGGTCGGCCTGTGGGACACGGGTTCCGTCTGTGATGGTTCGGTCGGCACGAGCCCGACAGGAATGTCGATGGAGGGTCGTCGCGGGGCATCTTCCCGCGGAATGAATTCCTGGTGCTGAATGGAGATCGGAATCGTCGGCCTGGATGTGGTTGGTGCCTTGTTCTCGGTCCCGCTTGCTCGGGGTCGGGCGGGTGCACCATGTGATGTCTGGGGACTCACGACACCAACCAGGGAATCCCTAAGCGTCACGATCGAACCCATCCTCGAGCACTCCGCCGACATCCTGCGGAACCCTTCGCCGTAGACGGGCACCTTGTTCCTGTCCATCCTCTGGCGGAGGGCTGCCGCCATCTCACCCACCTGGCTTTCCAGCCAGAGAGCAGAGAGCACCTCGCAGAATCCTTCGGCTACAACGTCTTCGGTGGGCGTGGACGAGGTCGGCTGGAGAGTCCTTGGGTCCACGAAGAGCAGGACGTGCCCGAGTTCGTGCGCCAGGGTGGCGCCCAACGCGACAGTGGGACACGGAGACACCGTCTTGATCGTGATGCGTATGGGGCCGTTCCCCCACACAACCTCCGTGTGCCCCACAACCCCTTTCCCGGAAACCGGCATGGCCAACCCTCCGAAGTTGAACTGGGACTGGCGCAACTGTCCCGCCCCGAAGACGCTCTCGACCCAGTTCACTACATCGTCGAAGATTCCCAGTGCGGTCGTGTTGTCGCGGACCACGGCCTGGGCGCAGAGCCCGCACCAATCAGTCCCGTCAATCCGGCTCACATCATGTGCCGAACCACACCACATGCAGCGGTGATGCGCCAGGTGCAATGAACACAATGGGTTGCCCCAGTCATCGAAGCCCATGATTCCGCTCACCCGGGAACGACACACGATGCAGTCCACGGGACAACCCTACGAGGCGGGTGCGTCAGCGATGGATGTGCGCAGCCTGACGGGGTCGTCCCGCAGTGCGCTCAGGAACCCCGGACAAACGCCGTGACTGAATCGGCGA
The DNA here is from genome assembly GCA_041184385.1 of Actinomycetota bacterium. Taxonomy (GTDB): domain Bacteria; phylum Actinomycetota; class Acidimicrobiia; order Acidimicrobiales; family Ilumatobacteraceae; genus UBA2093. The sequence goes on along the minus strand of JBEGJV010000167.1, from coordinate 2,363 downwards.
TCATCTGCACCGCGACCGCGGCAAGGATCATTCCGGCGACACGCGCGAGAAGAATCACGCCAGCCGGACGCACGATCCTGACCACCAGACCGCTGAAACGCAACGCCAGCAGTGACACGGACAATGCAACCCCGATACCGGCGAGAACACTGAACCACTGGGCCATGTTGTCGGCTCGGTTGAAGAACACGATCGTGGCAACGATCGTGCCCGGGCCCGCCAGCAAGGGCGTGCCTAGCGGGACCATTGCGATTGAGGTGCGTTGCTCGGGCGATGCCACCTCGAACGAATCCTCGTGGCTCTTGCCGTACAGAAGCTGAAGAGCCACAAGAAGCAGGAGCAGACCGCCTGCGCCCTGCAGGGCGGGCACGGACACATTCAGGTAGTCGAGGATTGTCTGGCCGCCAATCGCGAACATCGAGATGACGAGAAATGCGGTGCCGATGGCCAGGTACGCGGCCTTGTGGCGTTCCTTCTCGGTCAGACGCTGCGTGACCGCCAGGAAAATGGGTGTGTTCCCCGGTGGGTCAAGAATGACCAGCATGGTCACCACTACTTCCCCGAACAGGTTCATGCACTCAGGCTAAACGACTAGGCCAGAGCATCGATCAGCATCAGGATGCCGAACGCGAAGAATGCGAGTGAAGCGCCAATCTTGATGGTCTTCTCCGGGAGTCTCTCCCCCAGTGCCTTGCCCACCCAGATGGCCAGTGCGTCAGCCACAACCATGCCGGCCGTCGAGCCAGCCCACGTTCCGACAGCATCCGTGTCAGTGGCGAGAGTGATGGTGGCAAGCATCGTCTTGTCGCCGAGCTCGGCGAGGAAGAACACCGTGCCGACGGCGATGATGATGTGCTTCGAGGAGATGTGCGTGGACTCCTCGTCGTCCTCCGACAGCTCGTCCCCGCGGAGCGTCCATGCCCCGAAGAACAGGAATGCGAGGCCACCGATCACGGACATTGCGGTGGTGGGCAACGCCGCGCCGAGGACCGCACCGATACCGACGGACACGAGGTGGACGACAGCCGTGGCAGCCGTTATCGCAATCAGCACGGGCACTGTCTTGAACCGTGTTGCGAACGCAAGTGCCATCAACTGGCTCTTGTCGCCGAGTTCGGCGACGAAGATGACCCCGAAACTCAACAAGAAGGCATGAAGCACGGTCTACGAACCTAGCCCTTGAAGTCCTGCATCTTCGCGGCGAGCTTCCTGTGGCTCGCCATCATCTCCGTGGTTCGGGAAGTGACCAACTGACCGTCCCTGACCACGTACCGACCGTGCACGATGGTCTCGCGCGCGCCCGTCGGTCCGCACCGCAACCAACCCTCCACAGGGTCGGCAATCGCGCCGGTGAACTGGATGCCCGAGAGGTCCCAGACGGCAACGTCGCCGACTGCACCCACCTGCAAGGAACCGATCTCCCCGACGCGCCCCAGACAGCCGGCGCCACCGATGGTGGCCACCTCGAGAGCCATGCGTGCATCCGCGGCGCCGGCGCCGTTGCGCAATTTGGCCAGCAACATCGCCTGGCGGGCCTCCAGCCACAGTGACGCACTGTCGGCGGATGACGAACCGTCGACACCGAGGCCCACGTGGACTCCTGCCGCGCGTAGGTCAACGACCGGTGCAATACCGGAGGCGAGGATCAGGTTCGACGAAGGGCAGTGCGCCGCGCCGATTCCCGCCGCGCCGAGCTGCACGATCTCCTCTGCGTTCGGCATCACGCAGTGCGCGACCCACGTGCGGTTGCTCAGCCAGCCGACCTCGCGCAGGTACTCGAACGGACGGCACCCGAACGTGGCGACCGAGAAGTCGTCATCCTCGGAGTTCTCCGCGAAGTGGGTGTGCAGGCGCACGTCCAGCTTCTCCGCGAGTTCGGCGGAACGGATCATCAGATCCTTCGTGACGCTGAACGGCGAGCACGGTGCAAGAGCAACGCGCACCATCGCGCCGAACGAGCGGTCGTGGTGTCTCTCCACCGCGGCCTGCGAGAGAGCAAGAATCTCGTCGTCCTCCTGCACCACATCATCGGGCGGCAGGCCTCCGTCCTTCTGCGACAGCGACATGGAACCGCGCGTGGGGTGGAACCGCATGCCCAGGTCGACAGCGGCAGCGATCTCGGCCGACAGCAGGTCACCGCCGTTGCGCGGGTGAAGGTACAGATGGTCCGTCGATGTCGTGCAGCCCGACAGTGCCAGTTCGGCAAGACCGATCCATGCCGACACGTGGGCGCTCTCCTCGTCGAGCGCCCGCCACAACGGGTAGAGCGTCTGCAACCAACCGAACAACGGTGCGTTCGTCATCGGCGGGAACGCGCGCGTGAGGTTCTGGTACAGGTGGTGGTGCGTGTTGATCAGTCCCGG
>JBEGJV010000166.1:0-3530 GCA_041184385.1 Actinomycetota bacterium | reverse complement strand
TGCCAACGCGATGAGTGCCTCAAGTCGGGTTCCGAACCTCATCTTCTTGGTGTCACATGAGCCCCGTGTTCGAGCCCCGTTCCGTCGCCGTTGACGAGCCCGTTCGGTTCGTGAGTTTCGCCGCGCTTTTGCCATCTCAAGCCCTGTACAAGGTGAATTTACGACACGAGACTTGATGTCGACCCATGTTTGGCCGTGGTATTCCGGGTCTAGCCTGATGCGCGTGAAGTTCATCCGCCGCGTTCTCCTGGTTCTCAGCATCGCTGGTTCTGTCGCGGGCGTCCTGCGCCTGCGCGGCAAGGGCGGCGTGCCTGCCCAGACCGGCGGCTGGCAGGAAGTCACCCCGCAGCGCTGACCCCATGAGCGATTCAGCCTCAGTCGGCATCATCGGGTCGGGTCTTGTCGCTACCCGCGTCACCGCCATCCTCTCCGCACACGCCGTGCGCCCGCGCATGGTGCCGCACGTGCATGCCACGGAGCTTCTCGACCGCAAGATCGTGGTGATGGCACACGGCGGCAACCACGCGGCGCTGGCCGGCACTTACCTGAGCCACGGCATCAGCGTGATCAGTTGCTCGGACCGCATGGCCGACGTGATGGCCATGGTGGACCTGCAGGACCGGGCACAAGCAAACAACGCCGTGTTGATTCCCGGTGCCGCATGCATGCCGGGACTGAGCGGGCTGTTGGTCGCCCATGCAGCGCGCGCTTTCGACCAGGTGGACGAGGCGCACCTGGCGATGCACGGCACGGGCGGACCGTCGTGCGCGCGCAACCACCACGATGCGCTGTCGGGGACATCGGTCGGATGGCACGACGGTGAATGGCTGCAGCGTCCTGCCGGCAGCGGCCGCGAACTCTGCTGGTTCCCCGACCCCGTTGGCCCGCGCGACTGCTACCGGTTCGGCACCGCCGAGCCGATGTTGCTGCAGCGTGTGGTGCCGAGCCTGCAGCGCATCACGGCCCGCGTCTCGGCGACACGCCGCGACCGTCTGACCGCGCGCCTGCCGATGATGTCGCCGCCACATGCCGAGGGCGGCGTTGGTGGTCTGCGCGTCGAGCTCCGCGGTTCGCGCCAGGGTGGCCGCCACGACGAGGTCGTTGGCATCGCCGACCGTCTGGCCACGGTGGCCGGGGCGGTGGCCGCCGAATGCGTGCACGTGTTGCTGAAGGGCGGGATCGAACCCGGCGTGCGGATCCTCGGCGCCGAGGGCCTGCCGAACGCAGACATCCTGGACGCCGTGCTGTCGAACGGGATCAGCCTGCACCGTTACGTCGGGAACTGACCAGACCCGCTTCGGGCGGATTCTCAATCATTCTCGGTAGCCTGCCTGAATGGCCGAGCACACCCACGAGCACATTGACCCGGCGGGTCTTGCGCACGAGGTGGCAGCGCGCCTGGCCACCGTCGGCCAGCGCCTGACGGGCACGCGCCGGTCGATCGTGGAGGCCCTTGCCGCCTCGGACCGACCGCTGTCCATCCCCGAGATCCTGGAATCCAGCCAGGGGCTCGCCCAGTCGTCTGTCTACCGCAACCTTTCCCTGCTGGAGCGTGCGGGGGTGGTGGCACGTGTGGTGACCACCGATGAGTGGGCCCGCTACGAACTGAGCGAGGAGTTGACCGGCCACCACCACCACCTGATGTGCAGCAAGTGCGGTGCGGTGAACGACGTGCGAGTGCCCGATGACGTCGAAGCAGATCTCGATCGCGCGCTTGAGGTCCTCGCAGAACGCGCCGGCTTCGCCCTGCAGCACCACCGTCTGGACCTGATCGGGGTGTGCAGCGCATGTCGTTGAGGATCGCAAGCACCATGCAGACGCCGGAACTTCTGCCGGGGCGCATCGTGCGCCTGCCGGGCCGCGGCGAGATGTTCGTACGCCACCACCAGCACCGCGATGCCTCGCGGCCCACGCTGTTGCTGCTGCACGGCTGGACCGCGTCGTGCGACACGCAGTTCTTCACGGCGTACGAAACGCTCGCGGCTGAGTACTCGATCGTGGGTGTCGACCACCGCGGTCACGGTCGGGGTCTGCGGCCGAACCGCCAGTTCTCCCTGGAGGATTGTGCCGATGACGCAGCCGACGTGGTGCGCAGTCTCGGCATCGACAGCGTCATCACCGTCGGTTACTCGATGGGCGGACCCGTGAGTTTCCTCGTGCAGAGGCGTCACCCGGAACTGGTGAGCGCCATGGTGTTCCAGGCCACGGCGATGGAGTGGAGCGGCACGTCGAAGGAACGCGCGCGCTGGCGCGTTGCCCGCATCGTGCAACCGCTCGTGCGCAGGTTCATCACACCGCGGACGCTGCGGTGGATCATCAGCCGGGACATCCCGCGCGGTCACGAACTGTCACGTTTTGTCCCGTGGTTGGTGGGCGAGACACGCCGCAACGACCCGTGGATGATCAGCGAGGCGGGGCATGCCATCTCGCGTTTCGATGCGCGCCCGTTCGCGGAGTCAGTGAACGTCCCCACCGCAATGGTGATCACCACGAGCGACCGTCTGGTGCCGCCGGTGAAGCAGTACGCACTGGCAACGACCGTGCGCGCGAACATCGTGGAACTGGACGGCGACCACTTCGTGACGCTCGTGTCGCCGCGTGAGTACGCAGCTGCTACGCGCCGCGCTGTTGATTCAGTCGCGAATCCTGCTGCTCGCTGAGCTTCTCCAGCATCTCGGTGATGTGCTCCAGCTGGTCCTTCAGGTCCTGCGTGGTCACGACATCGGCCAGCGCAAGGCGAACACCGGCGAGCTCGCGGGCGAGGTACTCGGTGTCGGCCTGTGTGCGCGCCGCCATCTGACGGTCGCGCTCGGTCTGCTCGCGGTCGCGGTCTTCCTGACGGTTCTGCGCGAGCAGGATCAGGGGCGCGGCGTACGAGGCCTGCAGAGACAGGATGAGCGTGAGGAAGATGAACGGGTAGCCGTCGAACTGCAGCTGCTTGATGGCATTGACCAGCACCCAGCTGACGACGATGACCGTCTGGAAGATCAGGTAGCGGCCGGTGCCGAGGAAGCGGGCAATCGCCTCGCTGAACTGGCCGAATGCATCCGGGTCGTAGTGGATGCCGATGCGGCGCCGCTGGCGCGGCGCGGTGAGGTCGTTGCGGCGCTTCATGACGTTGCCGCCTGGCGTCGGCGCTGGCGCCAGTCGGCGGGCAGCATGCGGTCGAGAACGTCGTCAACGGTGATGGCACCGAGGAGGCGGCCGGCATCGTCGCACACGCCCACGGCCAGCAGGTTGTAGGACGCGAGGAACTCGGCGACCTCACGGTCGCTGACGTTCACGTTGACGGTGGGCTCCTTCGCCAGGCAACGGCCGAGCTCGGTGCTCGGCGGTTCGCGCAGCAGGCGCTGCAGGTGAACGACGCCCTGGTACGCACCGGTGGGTGCCTTGAACGGCGGCTGGGTGATGAACACCTGCGCCGCGACGGAGACGAGCCAGTCGGGGTCGCGCACCTGTGCGAGCGCCTCGGCGACGGTTGCGGTGGGTCCCATGATGATGATCTCGGGGGTCATCAACGCACCCGCCGT
>JBEGJV010000165.1:0-3537 GCA_041184385.1 Actinomycetota bacterium | reverse complement strand
TTGTCTGGTGTGTCTCTGACCGCGACCCGCGGCGGCATCTCGTGCACCGTCGAGGTGACCCGCGCCGGCGACTCCAACTACCTGAGCGCGACCGATTCGCTGGTCATCACGGTGCTGAAGGTCGCGCAATCACTGACGTTCCGTTCGGCACCACCGTCCCCCGCGAACCCCGGTGGCACCTACACCGTGTCGGTGGACAGTGATGCGTTCCTCGCCCCGACGGTCGCGATCGCTAGTGGGTCCGCCTCGGTGTGCTCGATCTCGGCGGGTGTCGTCACGTTCACCTCGGTGGGGTCGTGTGTGATCTCGGCCAGCCAGGCCGGCAACGACGTCTACTCGTCAACGTCAACGTCGCAGACGGTCAACGTGGTCGCGGTTGCCGCTGCCGCACCGGCCGTCACGACACCTGCGGTTTCTGTTCCGGTCGCGCCCGCAAGCTCGGTGGCGACTCCCATGGTGGTGACGACCACGACGGTGCCCATCGTGAAGAACGTCGTCGTCACGACAACCACGGTTCCCCCCGTGGTCACGACCACGACAGTCGCCCCCACCACCACAACGACCGTGCCTGCCGACCCTGGCCAACCGACCGAGGGCGAGGACGGGGCTGTCACCGAGTTGAAGGCCGGACAGACCTACGCGTTGGTTCGTGGCCAGAAGGTGAAGGCATCCGTCGACCACGTGAAGGACACCATCGTCATCACGTTGCCGAACGACGTGGAGGTCACGATCGGTTCAACCGGTGTTGACCCTGACTCGGCGAAGGTCTCTGCCGATGGACTGCTGCGCGTGTTCGGCGACCAGACTGTCGAGGTGCGCGCGCGGGGGCTCGTGCCCTCCACCACCTACACCGTGTTCATGTTCTCGGACCCCGTCGAACTCGGTCGCGGGAACTCCTCGGGGACCGGCACCGTTTCCACGGTGGTCCGCATCCCGAAGGATGCAAAGGCCGAACAGCACACCATCCAGGTGAACGGAGTCGGCAAGGGCGGGGAAGTGGTCTCGGTGTCGCTCGGCTTCAAGGTCGTCGAACGCCAGAACAACACCCGCATCGCCTTGCTCGCCGTCGCGCTCGGCATGCTGCTGGCCATGCTCGGTGGCCGACCGATCTTCCGCCGTCGACGCGGGATTCGTTGAGCAATCCGCCGTTGTCAGGCTCTCGTCGCGACCGATAGCATTCACCCCGCACTGGGGAATGGTGTAATTGGCAACACAGCAGTTTCTGGTACTGTTATTCAGGGTTCGAGTCCTTGTTCCCCAACCAAAAAGCCGCCTCCGGGCGGCTTTTCTGCTGGGTGGCCGAGTGTCGGGTGTCAGTATTTGGCATGACCGAGCACGCATCCCCGGAGAGCGTCCGCAGGGACGTCTCCGGGTGGCTCGCGGCCAACTGGGACCCCGGCCTGTCGTTGCGTGAGTGGCGCTCACTCTTGTGTGATTCGGGCTGGGCGGTGCCGCACTGGCCGGCGCAGTGGTTCGGTCGTGGGTTGCCGGCATGGAGCGAATCGATCATCGCCGAGGAGATCCGTGCACACGGGGCCGTCGGGTTGCCTGCCGGTGTCGGCATGTCGCTTGCCGCCCCGACGATCCTCGAGCATGGCTCGGACCAGCTGAAGGGGGCATTCCTCCGCGCCACGATCACCGGTGAGTACACGTGGTGCCAGCTGTTCAGCGAGCCCGGTGCGGGCAGCGACCTTGCCGGGCTGCAGGCGAGGGCTGTGCGGGACGGTGACGAGTGGGTGGTGAACGGCCAGAAGGTGTGGAACACCAGTGCACACCACGCTGACTTCGGCATCCTCATGGCGCGGACGGACACGAACGCCCCGAAGCACGCGGGCATCACGTACTTCATCCTCCCGATGAAGCAACCGGGGGTGATGGTCCGTCCGTTGAAGCAGATGAACTACCACTCGTCATTCAACGAGGTGTTCCTCACTGACGCGCGAGTGTCCGGTGATCACGTCGTCGGCGAGGTCAACAAGGGCTGGACCGTCGGGCTGGCGACGCTCGCGCACGAGCGACGTTTCGGCAACATCGTCTCGCGGTGGCGGCACACCGGTGACGGTGGTCGTGCGGTTGACGAGGCGCGCCACGAACACGACGAGTACATGGAGACGTACAAGTGGTACCCGCAACGTGCCGGCCGGGTTGACCTGGTGGTCCCGCAGATGACCGAACGCGGACTGTCGGGTGATGCGTCTCTGCGCCAGGACGTGATGCGGCTCGTGTCGATGCAGCGCATCGCGGGCTGGACATCGGAACGTGCGCGCGCGGCCAGGGCGCTCGGCAAGCCGCCCGGCGCGGAGGGGAGCGTCGGCAAGCTGGCGATGAGCAACATCGCCCGGCTGGCGGCTCACCTGCACGGCCGCATCGCCGGAGCTGACGCGTTGCTGTCGGGCCCGGAATCAGTTCTCGGCGGTGTCATCGCCGAGGTGCTCGTGTCCGTTCCCGGCCAGTCCATTGCCGGCGGGACGGACGAGATCCAGCACAACATCCTCGGTGAGCGGATTCTCGGTCTGCCCCGCGAACCCCAGTAACAACTGGCCGATAGCCGTTCGTGAACCGCGCCGATAGAGTTCTCGTCCCACAGGCTCCCATCGTCTAGTGGCCTAGGACACCACCCTCTCAAGGTGGCGGCACGGGTTCGAATCCCGTTGGGAGTGCCACTTTGCCCGGCCGTCCGACTGCCCTCCGCATCCCCACTACCTTTGGGAAGAGCGGGAGGGGACCCATGTACTCACGGAAGTTTGCACTGGAAACGCCGGACACCCCGGCCTTCATCATGGCCTCGACTGGAGAGACCGTCAGTCACCGCGAGTACGACGAACGGGCGAACCGTCTCGCCCACCTGCTGCGTGCTGCCGGCCTGCAAAGGGGCGACCACTACGCGCTCTTCATGGAGAACAACAACCGGTTCCTCGAGGTGTGCGCTGCGGGTGAGCGTGCGGGGCTCTACTACACGCCGGTCAACTCGTACCTGAAGGCGGACGAGCTCGCCTACATCCTGCAGAACAGTGAGTCGCAGGTCCTGATCACCTCACGCTCCCGCCGCGACGTGGCGATGGAGGCCGCGGCGATGTGCCCGCGCCTGAAGTTGTGCCTCATCGTCGACGGCACCGGCAACGACGGTGCGTTCCTGGACTACGCCGCTGAGGTGGCCAAGTTCCCGTCGACCCCGATCGACGACGAGAGCCTCGGCGTGTCGATGATGTACTCATCCGGCACCACCGGCCGACCGAAGGGGATTCTCCGGCCGTTGCAGGACTCCGGCCCTGACACACCGCTTCCTCTGTGGGGATTCCTCGACGGTCTGTGGAAGTACCGCGACGGCATGCGCTACCTGTCGCCGGCGCCGCTCTACCACTCCGCGCCGCAAGCCGCGGTGGGTCTCACGCTGAGGCGCGGCGGCACCGTCATCATCATGGAGCACTTCGACCCCGAGGAGTACCTGAAGCTCGTGGAGAGGTACAGGGTGACGCACAGCCAGCTGGTGCCCACCATGTTCAGCCGCATGCTGAAACTGCCGGAGGAGACGAGGCA
>JBEGJV010000164.1:0-3605 GCA_041184385.1 Actinomycetota bacterium | reverse complement strand
AGGTAATCCAGCCTGCGGTTCGGCCACGTCGAGTCCGCGATGTACGGGTTGTCGCGACGCCACGTCATGCCGTCGCCCTGGCCCGCCACTTCCCACAGGTCGGTGAAGACGAGTCCGGGAACGGCGGGTTCGCGGCGACCGGTGAGCATGCGGATCTCGTCGCTGTCGGGCACCGCGTTGAAGTCACCGGCCATGATGACCGGCGTCTCCACCTCGGGGTCCTCGCGCAACGAGTCAACAATCGCGCTCAGGGCCTCGCATTGCGCCATGCGCGTGGCCGACTGGTCGAACTTGTAGTCAAGATGCGTGCAGACGGTCCACCAGCGGCCGTACGGCGTGTCGAGCTGGGCGACGACGGCACGGCGGTAACTGGGTGCGCCGGTGACGTCGGGCAGACGGTGCACGGCCCAGCGGATGATCGGCCAGCGCGAGAGGATCGCGTTGCCGAGGCTGACGCCCTCGTCGTACCACGGGCCCTCGGTGCGGGCCACGTACATGTTGAGCTCCTCGGCGAGCCAGTCGGCCTGGTCGAGTCCACCCTCCTGCGCCCAGACTTCCTGCAGGAAGATGACGTCGGCGTTCTGCTCGCGCAGGGTGGAGAGAATGGCCGGCTGACGGTCCCTCCAGGGACCGAACTGCCACCACACGTTCCACGTGAGCACCCGAGCTTCCATTGCGGGAACGCTACGGCGCGACGGGACCTATCCCAAGAAATCCAGCATCGCCGAGGCGATCAGCTGCGGCTGCTCGGGCAGCATGGCGTGCCCGGCACCGTCAATCTCCACCAGACGGGCATGGGGAGCGGACTCTGCAACGTACCGCCGTCCGTTCCCGGGCGGGGCAATTGCGTCCTGCAGGGCCTGGACGACGAGGACTCGCCCCACCGAGGCGGACCACCAGTCGTCACGGGGCGTCGAGGTAACTGCCGCGCGCTGGTAGCGGAACACTTCGGGCATCCATCCGTCCCGCCACACGGACGGGTCGTTCCCGTCGGCGAAGAAGGCAGTCCTCACGTGCGCCAGGTGTTCGTGTTCCGCAAGCGACGGGTCGAAGCACTTCCAGAGTGCGGCAAAAATGTGCTCAGGAGGTTCGACAAGACCGCCGGCGGCGAGAAGCGTCAGCGACTCGACCCGGTCGTTGAAGTCAGCGGTGATCATCCGCGACAGCCTGTTGCCGAACGCATGACCGACGAGGTGGAAACGGTCGACGCCCAGCGCATCGAGCCGGGCAATCGTGTCGGCAGCAAGGTCGTGCAGCGTCGGCGACCCGTCCCACGACGGCCGTGGGTCCATGAGCACGGGTTCGTACCCTGCGCCGGTGAGTGCAGGGACGATGGGATCGAAGTCCGTTGCGGGCCGCCCGAGGGACGGCACCAGAACGATCGTGCGCACCATGTCTGTCATCTCGTTGCGTCCTGCGGTGGAGTGTTCAGGACGCGAGGTACGGCTTCTCGCCGGTGGTCGTGACGCGCCAGCCCTCGCGCTTCTCGGGGAAGTAGTCCCAGCACGCGTGGTGCTGGACGACGCGGTTGTCCCAGAACGTCACGGTGTTCGGCTCCCACCGCACGCGGCACTGGAACTCGACGCCGAACGCGATGCGGTCGAAGATCATCTTGAGGAGTGCGTCGCTCTCCCACTCCTCCATGTCCCAGATGCGGTCGGTGAAGCCGCTGTTCACGTACAGGGCGTCCTCCCCCGTGATGGGGTGCGTGCGCACGACAGGGTGCAGGTTGCGCGGGAACTGCCTCGGGTCGATCGTCTTGTACTGGCCGCGCCACGGCAGGTCGCCGCTGTGACGAGCGCGGAGCGAACGGAGGAACGTCTGCATCGTTCCCGACATCGACCGCAGCAGAGCGCCCTGGTGCGAGAACGCCGTGTCGCCACCGACGCTCGGGGTCGTCTCGATGCGCAGCATGGACACTCCCGGCGGGCGCTCGTCGCAGCTGACGTCGCTGTGCCACCCCTCGCCGGGGACCATCTTCGAGTTCTCGTCTCCGTAGATGTGCAGGGCCTCCGGGTACTCGGACTGGGCGTACGCCGGGTGGACGTGCAGCTCGCCGAGGCGGGCGCCGAACGCGATCTGCTCGGGGATCGTCATCACCTGGTCGCGCACCACCACGACGCCGCGACGTGCGATGACCTCGAGCAGCTCCTCCACACCGGCATCACTGAGTGACAACAAGTCGAGACCGTGGATCTCCGTCCCCACGTGGCGCGTGAGGTCTGACTTCTTGAGTGCGGAAAGTGTCGGCATGGCTCCCCCTCGTGCGACTACTGAACAGCGAGACTAGCCCTGAACTCGGCGTCGGCGATGAGTGCCTTCACCTCGGGCGATGGTTCGCTCAACCGTTCGATGGTCACGCCGTGGATGACTCCCGTGAACCTGTAGATGTGCGGGTAGAACCCGACCGCGGCCCCGCTGTCCATCCCGACGTCGAACGTCTCCCCGCTGATCGAGAAGATGACCGGTACCGACTTCTCCAGGCGCACGTGGGCCACGTGCACGCCGTCGATGCTCATCACCGAGTCACCGCCCGCACCGAATCCGCCGTCGTACGCGTGGTCGATGACGACCGAGTGGCGGCCCGGCACGAGAGCACGCGACGACGTCGCCACGTAGTGCTCGTGGCCCACCCAGTTGTAGTGGTACACGGGCCGTCCCTCCGCGTTCACGTACAGCGACCAGCCGGCCATGTTCCCGCCCTGGGCCACGATCACGCCCTCGCACCCGCGCTCGGGCACCGTGATCTCGGCGGTGATGCGGAACGAGCAGTTCTTCACGTTCACCACGGAACGCTCCGGCATGCGGACGTGCGCCGTGGTGTAGGTCATCTTGGTGAGTCCGCCGAGGGAGTCCGGCACGGCGAACCTCGGCCCGAACGTCTGGCCCGGCTCCTTCAACGGGTAGATGTTGTTGCGGCGCGCCTCGGAATCGAACAGTGCCTGCAGCTCGGCGAGCTTCGCCGGGTTCGATGCCGACAGGTCGTTGCCCTGCGAGAAGTCGCTGCGGATGTCGTAGAGCTCCCACTTCTCCTGCGGGCCGTCGAACGGCACGGAATCAAACCTCTTCCACGGCACACGCCCGTGGAAGCACGAGGCGATCCAGCCGTCGTGGTACATCGCCCTGTTGCCGAACATCTCGAAGTACTGCGTGATGTGGTTCTCGGGCGCGGACGCGTCCGTGAACACCGGCACCATCGACACCCCGTCGATGTCCATCTGCGGAAGGCCGTTCACGTGGCTCGGTGCCTCGATGCCGGCAGCCTCCAGCAACGTGGGGAAGATGTCGGTGATGTGGTGGAAGTTGCTGCGCAGCGCACCGGCATCCTTGATGCGGCGCGGCCACTGCACGGCCATGGCGTTTCGCGTGCCGCCGAAGTGCGATGCAATCTGCTTCATCCACTGGAACGGGGAGTCGAGAGCCCATGCCCACGCCAGGTTGTAGTGGTTCTCGCACCGGGCCGACCCGAAATCGTCCATGTGCTCGAGCAACCACTCCGGGTCCTCGGGCATGCCGTTCTGGAACGACGGCGCACTCCATGCCCCGTTGACCGTTCCCTCCGCCGATGCACCGTTGTCGCCGGTGATGTAGATGAAGAGCGTGTT
>JBEGJV010000163.1:0-3619 GCA_041184385.1 Actinomycetota bacterium | reverse complement strand
ACCGTTGAGCGCTCGGTGCCGTACGTCTTCTTGACCGACTTCAGGATGCCACGGCTCTCACCCGGGTAGTTCAGTCCGGTGTGCTTCCCGAAACCGAATGCGGAGAGATAGTCGTGCAGGCGGTTGAACTCCACCTTCTCGGCAACCATCATCGTGCCGATGTTCGAGCTCTCGGCAAGGATCGTGCGCACGCTCATGTCGAGCGGCCCGTGCGGCCAGGCGTCACGGATCGGGAAATTGTCGATGTTCACGATTCCGGGGACCGTGAGGACGGTCTCTGGAGTGACGAGCCCCTCGTTGAGCGCCGCGCTGATGCTGAAGACCTTGGCGACCGAGCCCGGCTCGTATGCCTCCACTGCGGCGAAGTTGCCCTGTGCGACCGCCACGGTGCCGTCGCTGCGGCGCTTCACGTTGGTCATCGCGAGCACGTCGCCGGTGCGCGAATCGATCGCGATGGCGGTGCCGCCCTTGGCGCTGAGGAGCTTGACCCGGGCGAGGACGGCGGCGTCCATCTGGTACTGGATCGTCTTGTCGAGGGTGGAGACGATGTCGTCCCCGGGCATCGGCTGCACCGTGTTGTTCGCGGTGCCGGGGATGGAGCGGCCGTTGTTGTCCACCTGGCGAACCTGGGTGCCGTCGACGCCGGTGAGTGTGTCGTTGTACTGCAGCTCCAGGCCGGATGTGCCCAGGCCGTCAGGATCCGTCCGGCCGATCACGGCCTCTGCCACGCCGCTCTCGATGACGCGCGCGGGTTCCACGTACGAGTAGATGCCGGGGAGTCCCAGGTCGAGCACGGCCTGCGCGTTCTCCTTCTGCATCTCGCGTGCCACGTACGCGAACTTGTTCGTGTTCACCGACAACTTGGCGAGCAGGTCAGCCTCACCGGCGGCGTCCAGCCCGATGATCGTGGCGAGTGCGTGCGAGGTCGCAACCGGGTCGATGATCGCCCGGGGGTCCGCCCAGATGGTCGTGGTGGGCACCGACAGGGCAATCTCGTTCCCGTTGCGGTCGAAGATGACGCCGCGACTGGCACGGATCGTGTTCACGCGCGTGCGCTGGTCGATGCTCTCCGCGAGGTAGGCGGAACGTCCCCATGTCTGCAGTTGGGTCACGCGGAACACCAGCACCCCGAGGAGACACACGATGAGAACCCCGATGCCGAACAGACGGCGGCGCATCGACTGGTCGACGTCGGACGAGGACCGCTTGAGACTGACGGCAGGACGGACATGGCGTTCGGGCCGGACCGGCCTGCGCGTACCTGACGTGCGGCCGTGGGCAGCCGGGCGACGGTTGGACCCTGTCCGTGATTCGGGAGAGTCGATCCGGGCGGAGCGGGATGCCTTTGTCGTGCCCGATGACTTCGAGGAACCGGCTCGACCCGAAGCAGTTCGCTGTGAGGGCGGGCGCGGGGAGGAACCCGATCCGCGGGCAGTCCTCTCCCCCCGTCGCGCTGAGTCGTGACTACGACTTCCGCGCCTGATCTCCGCCGGGTTCGTCATGGTGCGTCCCCGACCGTCCTCTTCATCTTGCCGAACTGGTCGAGCGGGCTCTCCTTCGACGCGATGACGTCGGAGTCCACCCTGCCCATGCCCGACGCCACCTCAACGGCGATGTCGGTCGGGACAGGGAGCATCTTCGTCTCGGTGCTCGGCACGAGACCGAGGGCTGCAGCTCGCTCGGTGAGGTACGCAGGCGACTGGAAGCGGGCACGTTCCGCACGCAGCCTGTCGAAGTTGTTGCGCGCGCGGATGATGTCGCTGTTCAGCTTGTCGATGCGCATCTGGCGCTCGGCCATCTGGGTCTGCATCGCGGTGACCACGAACATGCTGCCGACCACGAACGCGGCGATGCCGAAAACCTTCACTCCCGTTCGGCGCGGACGCTCGACAAGGGTCAGTTCCGCTCGACCGCGCTCGCGCAGCGGCAGAACACCCGGGAGACGGAGTGCGAACGCCATCACTTGCCCCCTTCGGTGATCTTCTCGACGACACGCAGGCGGGCTGAGGCGGCGCGTGGGTTCCTGGCCGACTCCGCGGGGGTTGCCTCGCGGCGGACACGCACGCGCTTGACTGTCGGCGTCGCCCCGCAACCGCACGGCAGGCCGGCCGGGCACGTGCATCCGCCGGATTCGGCCTCGCGCATGACGGACTTGACGATGCGGTCCTCGCCGGAGTGGTACGAGAGGACGGCCAGGCGTGCACCGGGCGCGAGCAGGTCGATGGCGGCGCGCAACGCGACCGGCAGGATCTCGAGTTCCTGGTTCACCTCGATGCGCAGTGCCTGGAAGGTGCGCTTTGCGGGATGACCACCGCGGCGGCGTGTTGCCGCAGGGATTGCGTTCGTCACGACCTCCGCAAGGTGGGCCGTGCCCGTGATCGGGCGGTGCGCCACGATGGCCTTGGCGACACGGCCGGCGAAACGCTCGTCGGAGTAGTCGTGGATGATGGTGGCGAGCTGCTCAGCCGAGTACGTGTTGACCACGATGTCGGCCGACAGCTCGCGCGAACGGTCCATGCGCATGTCGAGCGGCGCATCATGCCTGTAGGAGAAGCCGCGCTCCGCGACGTCGAACTGCGGTGACGATACGCCGAGGTCGAAGAGGGCACCGGCGATCGCACCGATGCCCTCCCCTTCAACCACTTGACCCACGGCTTCGAAGCGGGCGCGCCGGAGGGCAGCGCGCCCGCCAAGACCTGCTGCATCAAGACGCTGTGCGGCTGCGGCGAGCGCTGCATCGTCCTGATCGATCCCGAGGAGGGTGACATTCCCGTGTGCCGCGAGCACCGCGACCGAATGTCCTGCGCCACCGAGGGTGGCGTCCACGAAAGTGCCGGCGGGCATCCCCGAGAACACCTCGACGATCTCGTCGAGCATCACCGACTCGTGGACGAAGTCGCTCATCGTGCGACCTCCGGGCCTCGGCAGCCTCCCGGACGGCAAATGCCGTCCTGATTTCTCCCAGGAGCAGGCGCGATGACAGCGGGCGGAGTTGGAGCTGACCACCGTGTCGTCCGGGAGACTGCCGAAGACCGCAGGTCCTCGGTTGGTTGAGCGGGAGAGAACTGCATGGTGAATCACGCGTTCGCTCCAGCGATCTTTTCTGTGCCCTCGGCCGCGATGCGGCCCTGGCGCTCGGGGTTCCAGATCTCGACCCTGTCGAAAGCTCCGGTGACCACGATCTTCGAGTTGAGGTCGAGGCCCGCGTACTCGCGGAACTTCTCCTCGATGTTGACGCGACCCTGCGCATCGACGACGACCTCGACCGTGTTCGATGCGAGCGCGCGCATCTCGTTGCGGTCGACCTCGCCACGGCTGACCTTCCCGAGGATCTCGTTGGCCAGCGCCTCGAATGCCTCGGCGGTCAGGACGTCAACACACTTGTCACGACCGAAGGCGAGGTAGCAACGCGGCTCCAGACGGGGCCGGTACGGAGCAGGCAACGCCACGCGACCCTTTGGGTCGAGCTGTCGCTCATGCGCTCCAACGAACACTTCTCCGCCTCCCCTGCCGGGACGACCGTCGCCCCGTCAGTGGTAAGGACATTATCCCCACTAGTCCCCACTGTCAACCACCATTCCCCACTTTTCTCCACCACACCCCCCACCACACCCCACGG
>JBEGJV010000162.1:0-3625 GCA_041184385.1 Actinomycetota bacterium | reverse complement strand
GAGCTGAAGCTCCTGCAGAGCCGCCTCGGCATCACGTTCGTGTTCGTCACCCACGACCAGGAAGAGGCCATGAGCATGAGCGACCGCATCGCGATCATGCTCGACGGTCACATCGAGCAGCTCGGTGACCCCGAGACCGTCTACGAGCACCCGTCCACGGCTTTCGTCGCCGGCTTCATCGGCCGCAACAATTTCTGGACCGGTGTCGCCACCGAGCACGGTGCCCAAGCCGACGACGGCACGGTGTTCGTCGCCTCCCGGCCCGAAGAGGACGTCCCGAACGGTGAGCAGGCACTCTCTGCCGTGCGCCCGGAGGGGATCCATCTCTCGGCGGAGCAGCCGAGCCGCCCGGAGAACAACTGCTGGGGCACCGTGGCCGGCGTCTCGCACTTCGGGGACGTTCTCCAGTACGTGGTCACCACGGGCGACCGCGACCTTCTCGTCCTCACGCCACGACTCGACACCCGTCGGTTCGCGCTGGGCGAGCACGTGTGGTGCTCGTGGTCGGCTGACGACGTGTACCTGTTCTCGGCCCGCCAGGCCGGGGTCGTCCTTGCCGAGGACCAGTAAACAATTCTCTCTACAACACAAGGAGACAGCAATGGACAAGCCAATGAGGATTCTCGCACCGCACAGCTTCCGTGAGCAGTTGTCGCGACGCGCGTTCCTGAAGATGGGAACCGCCACCGCGGGACTGGCTGTCGTTGCAGCCGCGTGCGGCAACAGCGGTTCGAAGTCGTCGGACACCACCTCCGGTGGCGCGATGAACGGTGGCGACTGGATCGAACTGGAAGCCAAGGCAACCGGTGACTGGAGCCGCAAGATCCAGAAGTCGAGTGGCGCCCTCGCCATGTACACCTGGGGCGACTACAACGACCCGGACATCGTCGGTGCGCTCGCGGAGTCCACGCTCGGCGTCAGCATGAAGGTCGACTACTTCGCCAGCAACGAGGACCTCATCACCAAGCTGTCGTCGTCGAACGGCCAGAGCGGTTTCGACATCGTCGTTCCGACCGGCCCGTACGTGCCGCAGATGATCGAGAAGGGGCTCCTGCAGAAACTGAACAAGGAACTCCTGCCGAACTTCGTGAACCTCGATGCTCCCTACATCGGCAAGCCGTGGGACAAGCAGGACGAGTACGTGGTCTGCAAGGACTGGGGCAGCGCCGGGTACCTGTACAACACGAAGAAGATCGCCCGTGACCTGAAGGACTGGAACGATTTCTTCGATGCGTGCAAGAACGAGGCAAGCGGCAACTGCGCGGTCATCGATGCCCCGTGGGACTTCTGCGGGCCGTACTTCTGGTCGCAGGGCAAGTCCGCCAACTCCACCGACGCGGCCGACCTCGATGCAGCCGAGAAGTTCCTCGTGGACGAGATCGGCCCGCACATCAAGGCGTTCGACAGCTACCCCAGCACGAAGCTCGCCGAGGGCTCGTACTCCATCGCCGTCGCGTGGACGGGTGACGCCCGCCAGGCTTTCAGCCGCATCGCCGATGCCGAAGGCAACCCCGAGGACTGGAAGTGGGTCCTGCCCGGGCCGAAGACGCAGTTGTTCATGGACACCTACGCGATTCCTGTCGGTGCCCCGAACCCGGAGGCGGCGCACGCCTGGATCAACTGGGAGCTCGTGCCCGAGGTGTCGATCAAGGACCTCGCATACCACGGGTACCACACCGGCATGAAGAAGATGGACCAGCTGCTGAAGGAGCTTGCCCCCGATCTGGCCAAGCCCGACATGATCTTCTTCTCGGATGCCCAGGTGGCCACCATGGAGGCCCAGGAGATGAACACCGCGCTCGACCGCCTGGTCGAGATCCTGAACAAGACCAAGGCCAAGGCCGGGGCCTGATCAGGTGACGGAGGCGTTCGCCACGAGGATGCGCAGGAAGGCGCGGGGGCCGAAGTTCGCCCTCGCGCTTCCCTCCATCATCTGGTACGCGCTCTTCTTCATCATCCCGATCGGTTACATCGTCTATTACTCGTTCGGCACGAAGGACACGTCCCTCGTCCTGCCGGTGGACCTGACCAGGCTGACCACCGCGAACTACTCGACGGTGTTCGACGCCACGTTCTTCACCGTGTTCAAGGGGACCCTGCGGATCGCGGTCATCGCCACCGGCATGTGCGTGGTCATCGGCCTGCCGGTGGCGTACTTCGCGTCGTTCAAGGTGGGGGAGAAGTGGCGTGCTGCCATCCTCGCGCTAGTCGTCGTTCCGAGTTTCACCAGCTTCCTCATCCGGACGGTTGCCTGGCGCATCCCGCTCGCACCGAACGGGTCGTTGTCGAAGTTCCTCATGGACATCGGGTGGGTCGGTGACAACGGCATCCAGATCCTGGAGACGTCACTCGCCGTGCAGATCGCCGTCGTCTACAACTACCTGGGGTTCATGATCCTGCCGTTGTTCGTCGCACTCGACCGCATCGACGTCCGCATGCGCGAAGCCAGCAAGGACCTCGGTGCGGGCCGCATCGCAACGTTCTTCGGCGTCACGCTCCCGCTTGCCGGCCCCGGCATCATCGCCGGTGTCCTGCTCACCTTCATCCCCATGTGCGGTGACTACGTCGCCGCAACGGTGCTCGGAGGAGCCAAGGGCAACATGATCGGCGCGCTCATCGCGTCGCAGTTCGGTGGCGCGCAGAACTGGCCGCTCGGCAGTGCAATGGCGGTCCTCATGATCGTCGCAGTCTTGCTGTCGTTGGTTGTCGGCGCTGCCGTCGTGTGGGTCGTGCCGCGGGTCGCTCGTCTGTTCTCCCCGCTGGTCGAGCGCGCGCGCCGCCGCGTGTACGCCCATGCCCTCGCCGAGGGATTCGAGGGTGCCAGACCTGCACGCGTCACGATCGAGCCGTTCAAGTTGCTCCTCGCCGCGTGGACCGGGCTCGTGCTGCTCTTCCTGTTCGTGCCCATCGTGTTGGTGTTCGTCCACTCGTTCAACAGGGGACAGTCCTTCACGATCTGGTCGGGCCACACCAGCCTGAAGTGGTGGGACGAACTCTTCAACGGCGACGTGGCGTGGCAGGTGCTCATCCGCGGCGGTTTGATCGTGGCCGGGGCGCTGTTCGTGCGCACGATCCTGCGCCGGTTCACGAACATGTCAGCGAGAGCCACCAATTGGATCGGGCCTGTCGGCTTTTCTGCAGCCGTTCTCTTCAACTGGGCCGTCACGGACCGCTACCGCGACGTGTTCCAGTTCACAGGGGTCGGTGACTCCATCCGCAACTCCTTCATCGCGGCATTCGGTGCCACGGTCATCGCGGTGGTCATCGGCGGGCTCGCCGGTGTCGGCCTCGCGCGCCGGCCGGGTGCATGGACGAAGGCGTTCATGGCGGTGCTGTTCCTGATCCTCGTGACACCCGAGATCATGGACGCCGTCGCTCTCGCCACGTGGTTCCCGCGAATCGGCGACATGCCGATCATCGGGTACCCGTTCACGCACGGGTGGGGCCCGTTCAACGGGGGCATCAACAAGCTGTGGGTCGGCCAGTCGCTCTACGCGAGCGCGGTGGTCACTCTCATCGTGCGCGCGCGCCTCGACGGACTCGACGAGGCGCTCGAGGAGGCCGCAGCCGACCTCGGCGCCCCGCCCGCACGCGCCTTCCGCCAGATCACGCTCCCGCTCATCGC
>JBEGJV010000161.1:0-3638 GCA_041184385.1 Actinomycetota bacterium | reverse complement strand
TGGGATGATCTGACCGACAACGAGAAGGCGCTCGCGTGCCGCATGCAGGAGGCGTTCGCGGCGTTCCTGGACCACACCGACAAGCAGATCGGCCGCCTGGTGGAGGGACTGCGCCGGCTCGGCCAGCTCGACAACACCGTCCTCGTGCTGCACGCCGACAACGGCGCGTCGCAGGAGGGCGGCCCGTTCGGTGTCATGCACGAGATGAAGTTCTTCAACGGGATCATCGAGATGCCCGACGAGGCGATCAAGAACATCGACGACATCGGCGGTCCGAACAGCCACTGCAACTACCCGTGGGGCTGGGCCCAGTGCGGCAACACGCCGTACCGCTGGTACAAGCAGAACACCCACGAGGGCGGTGTCCACGTGCCGATGGTGTTCCACTGGCCGAAGGGCGTGCCGGCTGAGCAACGCGGCACGAAGCGCGACCAGTTCGTGCACGTCTCCGACATCGTGGCGACCGTGTACGACATCGTCGGCGTCACGCCGCCAGAAGTGGTGAAGGGGTACGAGCAGATGCCGGTCACCGGCAAGTCGTTCAAGCCCGTCATCGGGAAGGCCGACGCCCCGGCGACGAACACTGTGCAGTACTTCGAGAACGCGGGAAGCCTCGCCGTCGTCGCCCATGGCTGGAAGGCGGTGCTGAAGCACACGTCCGGCCAGTCGTACGAGGACGAGAAATGGGAGCTGTACAACCTGAGCGTGGACCGTTCGGAGTGCAACGACCTCGCCGGCTCGGACCCCGCGAAGCTGGAGGAGATGATCGGCATCTGGTGGCAGGAGGCCGAGAAGCACGGTGTGCTGCCGCTGGACGACCGCGGTGTCGAGTTGTTCGGCGCACGGTTCCGCGCGCGTTCGCCCCACCCCGAGGACCGCAAGTACACGTACCGTCCGCCGATGTCTCCGATGCCGGGCCAGGCAGCAGCAGGTCTCGGTGGCCGCAGTGTGGATCTCGTCGCGACCGTCAACTACGCAGCCGGTGACGAGGGAGTCCTGTACGCGACGGGCACGCAGAACTCCGGTTTCTCGATGTTCGTGCAGGACGGGAAGTTCGTCGTGGACTACAACGCGTTCGGCGACCACACGGTCGTTGAGTCCGTTGCGCCGGTGCCGACGGGTGTCGTTGCGCTCGGTGTCCACCTGCGCAGGGGCGACAACCGGACCGGCACGATCACGCTGGACTTCGACGGTGTGGAGATCGGCCGAGCCGAGGTGCCGCTGTACATGTCGATGATGTCGTCGGTGGGGCCGAGTCTCGGCCAGGACCACGGATCAGCGGTCAGCCTGCGGTACGAGGCACCGTTCGCGTACACGGGCGAGCTCCTCGAGGTCACCATCGAGGCCGGCAAGAAGTCGAATGCCGCGGCGGCCGCCGAGGCGAAATCAGAAATGGGCCGCCAGTAGGCGACCCGCAACCGGAAAGAGGAATCACATGAGCGAGCAGCCGCCAAAGGGAGTGCGTCACCCGTACGGGAAGACCGACAAGGAATACGGGATGCGCATGTTCACGATGAAGCCGGAGGACGACGGTCCGGTGTTCATGGTGAACTTCATGAACTACAAGGAACAGGCCGACTATGGCGAGAACGGCGAGAAGGGCATCTCCGGCAAGGAAGCCGACGATCGTTACTCACCCGTCGACGTGCTCGGCAAGATCGGCGCCTACGTGGCATTCCACGGTGACGTCGTCGACCAGTCCGGCTCGATGACCCCCGCCTGGCACCGCATCGGTGTGGTCTGTTACGCCACGCGAAGGTCCTTCATCGACATGCAGGCCCGCCCCGACTTCCAGGAGAAGCACGTGCACAAGGCAGCGGGAATGTCCGAGACCTTCGTGATCGGTTCGTTGCCGCGCGAGGGTGCGGCGCCCGGTGACTACCGGTCGAAGAAGTCGGAACGCGGCGTCGTTGCGGTGAGCGCGCACAAGGGAATCAACGGCGTGTCGGCGTCCGACGTGGTTGCGGCACTCGAGGCGTCACGCGCACACGCCGCGGCGAACGGCTCCGACCGCGGTCAGTGGTACGACGTGGAGGGAACCATCATGGGCGACGGTCGTTCGTTCGATGTCGTTTGCTTCGACGCATTCCCGAATGTCGATGCGTACCGCGCGTACCGTGCGGCGCTTGCGACCGACCCGAAGTGCGCCGTCCTGGTCGACGCGGAGAAGGTGGACGGCTACAGCGTGGCGGTGGACGCGGCGCTCGACCGCATCACATTGCGCTGACAGCCAACGAGACAATCGCGCCAACCGCAGCGAGTGCGGAGGCGACGGTTGCAGAGATCATCCACCGGATCCAGGTGCGCTGCGATTCGATGAGTTTCTCCATGGCGGTTTCGAGCCGGCCGACCCTTGCCTCGAGCCGGTCGAGCCGTTGGTCAATCTGCTCGAAGCGTTGGTCGATGAGTTCGAATCGGCGGTTGATTTCGTCAAAGCGTTGGTCGATGAGTTCGAATCGGCGGTCAATCTCCGCGAACCTGCGGTCAATCTCCACGAACCTGCGATCTATTTCGTCGAACCTGCGGTCAATCTGCTCGAAGCGTTGGTCGATGAGTTCGAATCGGCGGTCAATCTCCAGGGATCGCCGTTCAACATGGACGAATTGCCTGTCGATGTTGTCCGTCCAGTCGGCCGACGGCATGTAGTCGAGGAGCATCTCCGTCACCGTACTCCCGAGTTGGTCGCAGAGGTTGTCCCTCAGTTCCGACCGCCGCACCCTGTCCTCCGTCATGTTCCGTTTCCTCCGCACTCTTTGAGGGGAATGTGTGCGCGGCATGCGCGCCGGGGAAACGCGGGACAATTACCAGGCGGTGTCGACCGCCCCCACGGGTCCGAGGCGGCTCTCCAGCGCATCGCCGGCAGCGAGGATCAGGTCCTCGCGCCATGTGTGCGCGGTGACCTGCACGCCCAACGGAGCTCCTTCGTGCATGCCGACGGGGAACGCGAGTGCCGGGATGGAGATGGCCGAGAGGTTCATACCCCAGCGACCGATGGTGGACATGCTGGCCATCGCACCGACGAATGACTTGTCGTAGCCACGGGTCATGGTGGGTTCAGACATCATCGGCGTGACCATCAACGGGTACTGCGAGAAGAACACGTTCCACGCCCTCATCAGCATGTCGCGGTCGCCCATGGCCTTGATGAACGTCTGCGACGTCGGTTCCGGGAAAGAGGGCCGCCAGTCGTTCATCGTCGCGGTGAGGCCGGAGTCATCGATGGCATCGAGCATCGACATCAACCCGTGCATGATGTCGGGCGAGCCGACCCGCTGCCACAGTTCGAAGAAGACGTCCAGCATCGGAGGGGAGACCTCTTCCACCTCGTAACCCGCGTCTTCGAGCAGCGAGCCGACCCTGCGCAATGCGTCCTGCACGGCCGGGTGGACACCGATCTCGTCGTTGACGACGAGAGCGATGCGGATCGGTGCGGTCGGTGCGGGGAACTCATGGGCGACGGGCACCCAGAACGGGTCGTTCCAGTTCTGCACACACATCGCGCGGTAACCGGCGCGGAGATCAGCCATTGTCCGCGCGAGGGGACCGTTCGTGGACATCGCACTTGCCGTCCATGTGCGCGGGTTGGGGTTGGTGCCACCCGTCGGCATGCGACCGACAGTCGGGCGCAGGCCGAGGAC
>JBEGJV010000160.1:0-5554 GCA_041184385.1 Actinomycetota bacterium | reverse complement strand
TGGTCCACTGGGCACAGGGATCGCCGTGCGTCACGCCGTACCGGACGGCGCGTTTCGGCGATCTCGCGGGTCTCCTCAGCGGTCGGTGAACAACTCGAAGGTGTCGCCCACTGCGATGGTTCCCGTGGTGGTCACCATTGCGTAGACACGGCTGAGGTCGCCCTTCTCGTGGCACATCGCCATGAAGTCCCCACCCGCGAACCAGTCCTTGTTCTGCGAGCACGGCCATGCGTAGTCCGTGATGAAGCCGCGGACACTTCCCACGCGGAACTGCGCGCCGGGCCTGAAGGCGCCGGCAGGGATGCCGTCCACTGTGATGTTCTCGCCCGCGTAACCGGGTGCTATCGGGTGGCCCTGCGCGCGCAGTGTCTCGATGGCATCGGTGGACCAGATGCACAGCGCCTGCCACGGCCGGCCGTGGTGTGCGCGTGACGACTGCACGTCTCCCTCGACACCCTTCCAGCCGATCACCGCGGAGTCGATGGCCTTCTTCGGGAGTCCCTTCGACGCGTGCATGTGCGCGACGGTGCCGGTGTGCTCGTGGTCGAGCAGTCTCATGGTGGGGTAGAAGCGCCACATGGCGGCGAGGATCGACTCGACCTGCATGTCGGTGAGTCCGTCGTACTTGTCGTTGACCGATGCATCGAGCGCCGCGAACGCAGCGTCGAGACTGTCGAGCGACGGCAACGTGACGCCGGCAAGGGATGCCATCTCGGCCACGAAGCCGCGCGCTCCGGCCAGCCAGCCCTCCGGCACCGATGACTCGTGCACGTGTGCCTTCCAGAGATCGGCGATGCAGCCCACGGTCTTGCGTGCGTCCTGCGCGGTGTACCCGTAGTTCCCGACAGTCACCGGTGCCCGCTTCGTCATGGGACCGAGCCTAGATTCGGTGGGTGCCCCGTCCCGTGCCCACCCTCGACGTGGAGCGACAATTGTTCGCCGCCGGCGCGCGCGTCGTCGTGGGAATCGACGAGGTCGGTCGAGGTGCGATCGCCGGTCCGGTCACCATCGGTGCGGTCGCGATCGACGCCTCGCACACGTCGTTCCCGGAAGGTCTCGCCGACTCGAAACTGCTCACCCCGAAGCGTCGCGAGGCGATGGAACCGTTGGTGCGCGGGTGGGCCCTCGCGCACGCGACCGGCTCGGCGACCGCGGAGGACATCGACCGCATCGGGATCGTGAGCGCTCTCGGGCTCGCGGCGTCGCGTGCTCTCGCGGCACTCGGTGTCACGCCCGACGTGCTGATCATCGACGGGAACACGCCGTTCCTGGTGGAGGAACCCGACGGCCCGCGCATCATCATGCGCATCAAGGCCGACCAGGACTGCGCGTCAGTCGCGGCCGCGAGCGTCATCGCGAAGGTGGAACGCGACGCGTTGATGACGCGCCTCCATGTTGAGCACCCCCAGTACGGCTGGGAGGGCAACAAGGGCTACGGCGCGGCCGTGCACACGGATGCAATCAGGACGCACGGGGTCACGGTGTACCACCGCACCAGCTGGAACCTCGGCGTCTGACCGAGGCGGGAGTTACTTCGAGACCTTGATGTCGCGGAACGGCGACACGGAGTCGATGCCGAGGTCCTTCGGAAGACCGAGCACGCGCTCACCGGTGATGTTGCGCATGACCTCGTCCGAGCCACCCGCGATGCGCAGGCCCGGCGTGCCGAGCACGAAGTTCGCCCACGCGTAGGTGCCCCACTCGCCGCTGTCCGCGATGAGCTTCGGCCCGAGGGTGTGGGAGAGGAACTTCACGAGCTTCGCCTGGTTGTTCACGAGCGCCATCTTGGTGATGGACATCTCCGGTCCGGGCAGCTGGCCGCGCTTGATCTTGGCCGCCGCACGGCCCGAGTTCATGGCCGCCACGCGGTAGCTCATGATGAGGTCGGCGAGCTGGATGCGCACCAACGGGTCGGAGTCGAGGCCGTAGTGCTTGACCATCGCGGTGACGCGGGTCAGCAGGTTCGAGTCGCCCGAGTTGCTGGCGCCGATGGACGCACGCTCGTTCATGAGCGTGGTGAGTGCCACGTTCCAGCCGTTGTTCACGTCACCGAGGCGGTGGTCGTCGCGCACGCGCACCTCGTTGAAGAAGATCTCGTTGAACGACGCGCCGCCGGTCATCTGCTTCAGCGGGCGGATGTCGACCTTGGGGTCCTTCATGTTCACGATGAAGCCGGTGAGACCCTTGTGCTTCGGCAGGTCCCAGTCCGTGCGGGCGATGATCTCGCCGATGTCGGAGTAGTGCGCACCGGTGGTCCACACCTTCTGGCCGGTGATGACCCACTCGTCGCCGTCCTTCTCGGCCTTCGTGGTGAGCGAGGCGAGGTCGGAACCGGCACCCGGCTCGGAGAACAGCTGGCACGCGATCATCTCGCCGCGCCACAGCCTCTTCACGTAGGCGTCCTTCGCTGCCTGCGAGCCGTGCGCGTAGATGGTGGGCGTGACCATGCCGAGGCTGATCGAGAACGCGCTCTGGTCCGCCACGCGGAACATGGACTCGAGCTGGTTGAACGCACGGTCGTAGTTGCCGGGCAGCTCGCGGCCGCCGAGTTCCTTCGGTCCGCTGATCCAGCCGTAGCCGGCATCGAACTTCTTCTGGCGCCACACCTTGGCGGCCTCTGCGTTCTTTGCCTCCTCCGCGCGGTCCTTCTCGCGGTAGAAGTTGTCGGCGCCTTCGCCCCAGACGAATGCCTTCTCCACGGGGCGGCGCTCGGCGTTCGCCTCGAGCCATGCGAGTGCTTCCTTCTCGAACTGTTCAAGAGTGATGTCAGCCATGTGAGTCTCCGAATTCCCCTGGGACCGGCCGGGGGTGACCGGTCAGTTTTTCGTTCCCCGTACCGTACCTGCGGGGCCGAATAATGGGCGAGGCGAGGGGGCTGCGACTAGCCTCGTTTTCATGGGTCAACCGGTCGCAGTCGAACAGAAGCCAGGCGTCGCATCCACCGTGGTGCGTTTCGAGACCAACCGGTCCCTCACCGGCCAGGGCCATGAGTCGTTTGCGAGTGCAAGCGACGCGAAGGGTCCGCGCCCGGCAGCTGTCCTGGCGCGTCGTCTGTTCGAGTCCGGCCAGGTGGCGAATGTCCACGTGTACGGCAACATCGTGACCGCAACCCTCTCCGGTGGTGCCTCGCAGGCGGGCCTCGACGGCATCGTGCGTGATCTCTACCAGTACTGGAAGCCCGGCATGGAGCCGCCGTCGGTCGAGGAACTGATGGCCCAGGTCCCCGCCGCCGCAGAGCCCGCAGCCGCCGCTGCACCCTCGGGTGACGCAGCCTCCGGTCTCGACCCGCGCGTGCCTGCGCACCTGTGGGAGCGCAGCCGCCTCGGTCGCGAGCGCTGGCTGG
Organism: Actinomycetota bacterium; assembly: GCA_041184385.1. GTDB lineage: Bacteria > Actinomycetota > Acidimicrobiia > Acidimicrobiales > Ilumatobacteraceae > UBA2093. The sequence goes on along the minus strand of JBEGJV010000160.1, from coordinate 2,211 downwards.
CCAAGCAGGGCTGACCGTCCTCTTTCTTCTGATCCCGTGACCCCGCCCGGGGTCGACCGGAAACCACCGAACATATGTTCGGTACGATGCCGGCATGGCACTGCCCACCGGGTTCGAGACAGCAGCAGATCTTCTCGCGCGCACCGGTGAGCACCGTGCGCTGCCCGTCGCCGCGCCGCTCGCGCCCGTCCTGCCGCTGCGCGGCCTGGAGCTGCATCACTCGTCTACGCATTGATCGCCGCCGCCACTGCCGACGGTGCGTGGTGCGCGTTCGTCGACATGCCGCACGCCGGCCTGCGTGCCGCGCACGAGCACGGTGTCGCGCTGCAACGTGTCGTGTGCATCGACACCGACCGTTCATCGTCGTGGGGCCGCGTGATCGGTGCGCTCACCGAGGGCATCGACATCATCGTCGTGCGAGACCCCGTGTGCCCCGCGGCTGACGTGCGCAAGGTGGCATCGCGCGTGAAGGCTCAGGGTGCCGTGCTGATCGCACACGGCAACCTCTCCGGCTTCCCGGTGGATGCGCAGTTCACTGCCCGCACGCAGTCGTGGTCGTTCGGTGCGTGCGCAACGGAGCGAACGGTGCGCGTCACCGCGGAAGGCAGGCGCCTGCCGGGCGCGCGCGGTGTCACGGTTCTTCTTCCCTCCGCCGCGGGTGGCGTTGCCGCCGTCTGATGCGCAGCATCGTCGTCGTCCACCCGCAGTGGCATGCCGAGCACGGCATCCACGGCCACGAGCACTCCTTCCGTACGTACGAACGCATCGTGCGCGGCGTCACCACGGTGTCGCCGCTCGTGGAGGTCACCGAACCGGGCTGTCTCGTGTTCTCGTCGCGCGGGCCGTCGCGTTACTTCGGCGGCGAGCAGCAGGTGGTGCGCATGGTGCAGTCACTCGTGGCCGGTGTCGACCACGGCTGTTTCGGCATCGGTGTCGCCGACTCCCGGTTCGCCGCCATGGCGGCTGCGCACATGGCCGCCGGCCGCGGCCAGCCGTGCATCATCGATTCGTCCATCACGCAGCAGTTCATCGATGCCCTGCCCGTCGGTGCGTTGCACCGTCTCGCCGCCATCCCGGAGGACGTCGTCGACCTCTTCTTGCGGCTCGGCCTGCACACATGTGCCTCGCTGTCGGCCATCGGCGAGAAGGCATTGATCGAACGGTTCGGCATCGACGGTCGCGCCGTCCACCGCCTCGTCACGGGCTCGGACACCATGCTGCTCGATCCCGGCGCACCGCCGCCCGACATCGTGCGCGCCGTCGACTTCGAGTCACCGCTGGTGGACGTGCGTCATGTGGTGGGCATGGCGCGTGCCTGCATCGATGACGCACTCGGTGCGGTGTCGAACACCGGCCGGCAGTGCGTGCGCGTGCTCGTCACCTGCGAGACCGACCACGCAGACGTGGCCGAGCGCATCTGGGTGGAACCGCGCGGGTTCTCCGCCCCGGCCGTGGCGCAGCGACTCGCGTGGCAGCTGGACGGCTGGCTCACCGTGCCCGAGGGCCAGGACGAATCATCCGGCACGGTCACCTCGGGTGTCGTGCGCGTGGTGGTCACGCCGCTCGAGTGCCGTGACGTCCTGGTGGACCAGCCGTTGCTGTGGGGAGGCCACCAGCAGAACGCGGAGCGTGCCGCGCGCGCGGTCAGTCTTGCCGTCGCCACCGGTGCCGGCATCACCATCACCGTGCCGCAGTGGTCGGGCGGTCGCGATGCATCGGGGGAGTACGAGCGCATCGCGGTGGACATGGTGGATCTCCACGATGCGCGCGCGGCAGAGGAACGCGTGCACGCCGGCCGTGGCGTGCCGCGCAACTGGCGCGGCGTATCATCCGCAGACGAAGCTCGGGAGCACATCGACTTTGGTGTGTTGCTCAGTTGGCGCGAGGTTCGGAATCTGCGCAAGCTTTTTGACGAGCAGGCCGAGACGGAAGTCATCCGGCACTTCGCGCGGCGAGTAGTCGAGCGAGCCGGTAATAGGCTGCAGGCCGAGATCATTGTCGAGAGTGTACTCATCTGGTTGACCAGTTCCGGCACCGAGAAGCTACTTCATGCCTTCTTGGAGGAGTTTTTCGCTCAGCCAGGGTGTGACGATGCCTGCTGGCTTCTGGTCGAGCTCGCATTAACTGCGGAGCCTGCGGAATCATCCAAGGACGCAGCCATGTTTGAAATGGCGGTGGCCATGATCTGTGAGCTTGGTCTGAGTATTCAGG
>JBEGJV010000159.1:0-3674 GCA_041184385.1 Actinomycetota bacterium | reverse complement strand
GTGTTGATGTACGGCGTCGACACGCTGGCCGGGAAGCTGACCTGCGTCTCCTGCGCGCGGGCGAGAAGCCGGGAGAGCAGGTAGCGGGCGCGGTTCTTGCCGAGTTTGTCCACGACCGCATCGAGGGACTCGAGCCACTCCTGAGTCTCGCCCGGGTCGGTGTCGGGTAGCTGGTGGTATGAGCCGTCAAATAGCACGGTGAGATTCTCCCATGACCGGGGTCGTTGCTGTGTGCGTGCATTTGGTGAACAATCGTGCGGTGCCGAACAGTCCCGAAGCCGTCATCATCTACACGGACGGGGCGTGCTCCGGCAATCCCGGCCCCGGCGGATGGGCGTGGGCGACCGCGCCGGACGGGGAAGTGAGCGACAGCGGGGGCGAGGCGCACTCCACCAACCAGCGCATGGAGATCATGGCGGCGTGGAAAGCGGTGCAGCATTTCCAGGACGACCCGCGCCCCATCGTGATCGTCGCGGACTCCACGTACGTGGTGAAGTGCTTCACCGACGGCTGGTGGAAGGGGTGGATGGCCCGCGGGTGGAAGAACTCGCAGCGTCAGCCCGTTGCGAACCGGGACCTGTGGGAGCCGTTCATCGAGCTGGTGAATGCCAGGGGTGACGTGGAGTTCCGCTGGGTCAAGGGCCACAGCGGGGACCGCATGAACGACATGGTGGATGCCATGGCCGTCGCCCACACCGTTGCCCGCTAGCAACGGGCGTCACATCCTGCGTCTCGGTTGGGGCGATGACCGTCCGATTGCGTAGTTTGTCGGGCATGGAACTCAAGGGAATCAGTGCAATCGTCACTGGTGGCGCATCCGGCATCGGTGCGGCATCGGTCCGTCTCCTCGCGAAGGGTGGTGCGAAGGTCGTCATCGCCGACCTCGAGGGCCAGCGCGAAAAGGGCGAGGCTCTCGCCAAGGAAGTCGGCAACGCCGCCTTCTGCCCCGTGGACGTCACCAAGACCGATGACATCATCTCGGCCGTCGAGATGGCGAAGTCGATGGGGCCGCTCCGTGCCCTCGTGAACTCGGCCGGCATCGGCTGGGCACAGCGCACGATCGGCAAGGACGGCCAGTACGAGTCGGCCGCCAACATCGAGGCGTTCAAGCGCGTCATCGCGATCAACCTCGTCGGCACGTTCGATGCCATCCGCATCGCGGCCACCGCGATGAGCCAGACCGAGCCGCTGGAGGACGGCGAGCGCGGTGCCATCGTGAACATCGCGTCCGTTGCCGCGTTCGACGGCCAGATCGGCCAGAACGCCTACTCCGCATCGAAGGGCGGAGTCGTCGGCATGACCCTGCCGGTCGCCCGTGACCTCGCTGCTGTCGGTGTGCGCGTCAACACCGTGGCACCGGGCCTGATCGACACCCCGATCTACGGCCAGGGTGACCAGAGCGAGGCGTTCAAGGCACAGCTGCAGAAGGGTGTTCTCTTCCCGCAGAAGCTGGGCAAGCCCGAGCAGCTCGCGTCGATGGTGCTCGAGTGCATCACGAACAGCTACATGAATGCCGAGACCATCCGAGTGGATGGCGGCATCCGCATGCCACCGAAGTAACGACGCGGCCATGGTCGTGTTCCATCACGATCCGTTCGTGCCGTTCGACCGGCAACCTTCCTCCGAATCCCCGGGCACGCGCCCGGGGATTCGTCGTTCCGTGCCCGTCCCCGATTCCTGGGTGCCGCAGTCGTCGGATGCGGCGCGCCTGCGTGTCGGTGCCCGTCCTCTTGATCCCGCGCAGTGGGTGTCGGCACATGACGACGACTGGGGTCCGACGCTCGCGATGAAGCGGGCGCTCCTCACCGAGCGACCGCAGGAGGTGGTGGCGTGCCTGCCCGGTTCGGAGGAGGCATGCGACGAGGTCGCGGCGGGAGTCCTTCAGTCGGTGGGGGAGCCGCTCTCGATGGAGTCGGGCATTGACGCATTGGTCGATGCGGCACTGCGCGTCGCCGATGACCTGTGCATCCTGCAGGACGACGTACACGGCACGCCCGTGCTGACCGCCGCGGTCCTGTGCTCGCCGAACAGGTGGAGACTCGCGGAGAAGATCGGTGGCACCATGTCGTCGATCCACCGGCCGGTCGCCCGGTACGAGGACGACCTGGATTCGCCTGTGAACTCGATGCTCCGCCGGCTGAGCGTGGGCAGGCCGGTGTGGCGCATCAACTGGGGCCTGGCGAACCACCCGTCGCTGTTCCAGCCCGACGTTCCGCCCGCGACGCCCGACATGGACATCGCCGACATGTGGTTCCGTGTGGAGTGGCAGACGCTGCGCCGTCTCCCGGTGACGGGGGCGACGTTGTTCACGATCCGCACCCACGTGGAACGACTGGCCGACTTCATGGAGCGCGACTACCGCGTGGTGCACGACTTTGCCGACCTGGTGTCGAAGATCCCCGAGAACGTGGCGGAGTACAAGAGCATCGCGCCGTACAGGTACCGCGTGTACGACTACCTCAGCTCACGCTGAGCTGTCGTCGTCGGCTCAGGTGGTGTATCCGACGGAGTCGGATCAAGTGGTGTAGTCGGCGTTGATGCGCACGTAGCCGTCGGTGAGGTCGCAGCCCCACACGGTTGCCGACGCGGTGCCGGTGTTCAGGGTGACGTGGATCAGCACGTCGTCGCCCTTCATGTACGCACTCAGCGTGGCGAGGCCCGCGTCGTCGACGCGCGACGGGTACACCTCCTGCGTGCCGAAGCGGATGACCACCTTCTCCTGGTCGATGTCCGCGTACTGGCTGCACTTGCCGACGGCCATGGCCACGCGGCCCCAGTTCGGGTCGGCACCGTGCACCGCGGTCTTCACCAGCGGCGAGTTCACGATGGCCTTCGCCACCGTTCTTGCCTGCTCCGCGTCACGCGCACCGTCCACGGTGACCTCGATCAGTGTCTCCGCGCCCTCGCCGTCGCGTGCGATCTGCTTCGTCAGGCTGAGAAGCACCTCGTGGAGCGCCGTCTCGAACGCCTTCGCGTCGACCTTCCCGGCCGCACCGCTCGCCAGGATCACCGCGGTGTCGCTGGTGCTGGTGTCGGTGTCGACCGAGACACAGTTCAGCGTCCGGTTCACGACACCACGGAAGACGGAATCGAGCGACGGTGCGTCGATTGCTGCGTCGGTGAACACCATCGCGATCATCGTGGCCATGTTCGGCTCGATCATGCCGACACCCTTCGCCACTCCGACCATGCGTGCGCCCGACCCGGCAACCGTCACCTCGTGGATCTTGTGCACGGTGTCGGTGGTCATGATGCCGCGCGCAACCTCATCCGCGTCGTGGTGGGGCAGCGGAACGGGCAGGCGATCGATGCCCGCACGGATGCGGTCCATCGGGTACTGGCGGCCGATGACGCCGGTGGATGCGATGAGCATCTCGTTCGATGTGATGCCCAGCTTGTCCGCCACACTCCCGGCGATCTCGACCGCGTTCTGCATCCCCTCGTCGCCGGTGGCCACGTTCGCGTTCTTCGACAGCACGACCATCGCGCGGTTCGCACCGTTCAGGTAGCGGCGGGAGAGGAGCACCGACGGGCCCGCGAACCTGCTCTGCGTGAACACCCCTGCGGACGTGGTGCCGGCCTGACCGAGCACGACGGTGAAGTCCTTCGACTCGTCCTTCACGCCCACGTTCGTGACGAACGACGAGAATCCCTGCGGCAACTGAACGGTCACG
>JBEGJV010000158.1:0-3681 GCA_041184385.1 Actinomycetota bacterium | reverse complement strand
CTGAACGACATCGGCAAGGTTGCCCTGCTCACCGCCGAGGACGAGCGCGAGCTGTCGAAGGCCATCGAGGCCGGCCGCGACGCACTTGCCCGCGAGGCGAAGGGCGAGCGCTCCGCCGCGATCCGCCGCGACAAGCGCAATGCGGCCGCCGCAAAGGACCGCTTCATCCGCGCCAACCTGCGCCTGGTGGTCTCCATCGCCCGCCGCTACCCGCTCCCGCAGGGCATGGACCTGCTCGACCTCATCCAGGAAGGCAACCTCGGTCTCGAGCACGCCGTGGACAAGTTCGACTGGCGCCGCGGCTTCAAGTTCTCCACCTACGCCACGTTCTGGATCCGCCAGGCCATCGGCCGCGCGCTCGACCAGAAGGCCAGCCTCATCCGCATCCCCGGTGACCGCTCGGCCAGCCTGCGCGCTGCACTGCGCCAGGCCTCCGGTGACGGAGAGACCCTCGATGCCGGCAACGCCGAACTGCACCGCCTCACCACCCCGGTGTCCCTCGACAAGACCGTGGGCGACGACGGCGACGCAACGCTCGGCGACCTCATGGACAACGGCCAGGGCACCCCTGAGGACGCTGTCATGGCGATGGTCGACACCGAACTGCTCGACGAGCTGCTCGGCACCCTCGACGAGCGCGCTCGTTACGCCGTGACGGCACGTTTCGGTCTCTACGACGGAGAGCGCAAGAGCTTCCGCGAGGTCGGTGAGGACCTGGGCGTCACCGCCGAGGCCGCACGCCGCCTCGTCAGCCGCGCCGTCGAAGGACTGAAGGAAGACGCACTGCGCATCCTCGCCGTCTGAGCACGAGAACCCGGACAAGCCGCGTGAGCGGGCGCCACGAGCGTCAGCCGCGCGGCTTTTCCTTTAATCCTGTTGCGAACGGGCGATCCACCCGCAAGGCTTGACCCCCTATGGCGAAGAGCTGGACTCCCACCTCATGGCAGCAATTCGACGCTGCCCAGCAACCCACGTGGCCCGACGCGGCCGCGGTGGACGCAGCGCTGAAGCAGATCTCCACGTATCCCCCGCTCGTGTTCGCCGGCGAGGCCCGCTCGCTGCAGGCATCGCTCGCCCAGGTGGCGGCAGGGAATGCGTTCCTGCTGCAGGCCGGCGACTGCGCCGAGAGCTTCGAGGAGTTCAGCGCCAACAACATCCGCGAGAAGCTGCGCGTCATCCTGCAGATGGCGATCGTCCTCACCTACTCCATGGGGGTTCCCGTGGTGAAGGTCGGCCGCATGGCCGGCCAGTTCGCGAAGCCCCGTTCCTCGAACACCGAGAAGATCGGCGACCTCGAGATCCCCTCCTTCCGCGGCCACATCGTGAACGACGCGTCGCCCACCGAGGCAGCGCGCATCCCGAACCCCGAGCGTCTCGTCCAGGCGTACCACCAGTCCGCATCGACGCTGAACCTGCTGCGCGCGTTCACGAAGGGCGGCTTTGCCGACCTGAACCGCGTGCACGCGTGGACGCAGGAGTTCGTCGGGGCGAGCCCGGAAGGCGAGCGCTACGAGCGGCTCGCAGCCGAGATCGACCGCGCCCTGCGCTTCATGCGCGCGTGCGGCGTTGACACCGAGAACAACACCTCGCTGCATGAGGTGGACGTGTTCACCAGCCACGAGGCGCTCATCCTCGGCTACGAGGAGTCGCTCACGCGCCAGGACTCCCTGACCGGTGAGTGGTACGACTGCTCCGCGCACATGCTGTGGATCGGCGAGCGCACGCGCCAGCTGGACGGCGCCCACATCGAGTTCCTGCGCGGCGTGGGCAACCCCATCGGCTGCAAGATCGGCCCGTCGGCATCGCCCGAATGGGTGATCGAGCTGTGCGAGAAGCTGAACCCCGCCCAGATCCCCGGTCGTCTCACGCTCATCAGCCGGATGGGCGCCGACAAGGTGGAGGATTCCCTCCGTCCGCTGCTGAAGGCAGTGCGCGACTCGGGTCACCCTGTCGTGTGGGCCTGCGACCCGATGCACGGCAACACCATCACCGCACCGAACGGCCGCAAGACCCGCCAGTTCGAGGACATCGTGAACGAGATCGCCGGCTTCGTGCGTGCGCACAACGCCGAGGGCACCTGGCCGGGCGGCATCCACATCGAGCTGACCGGGGACGACGTCACCGAGTGCACCGGTGGCGGGCACTCCCTCACGAACGACGACCTCGACACCCGCTACCAGACCATCTGTGACCCGCGCCTGAACGGCCGCCAGTCCCTGGACCTGGCATTCCGCGTTGCAGAGCTCATCCGCGGCGCGAATGCCTGACCGGTACGACGCTGCCTGGCGCCTGGCCGACCTCTTCCCGGTCGAGCACTTCGGTGTGGCCGTTGTCGACCGCGACGGCGTTCACACGCACGGCGACGCGGGCCGGGTGCAGCGCATCGCCTCGGTCAGCAAGCCACTGACGGCATGGGCAGTGCTCGTCGCGGTGGAGGAAGGATCCGTCTCGCTCGACGACGCCATCGGACAGGAGGACTGCACGCTCCGGCATCTTCTCGCCCACGCGGGCGGCTACCCGTTCTTCGGCGACGAACCCGTCGGCAAGCCCGGTGCGAAGCGCATCTACTCGAACACCGGTTACGACATGATCGCGGCCCACATGGAGTCGTCCACCGGCATCGCGTTCCCGGATTATCTCGCCGAGGCGGTGTTCCAGCCACTCGGGATGTCCGGCAGTTTCCTCGACGGGTCCTGTGCGAAGGACGTCCACTCGAACGTGGATGACCTCGTGCGGTTCGTCCACGAACTGAGATTCCCCGCCCTCGTCAGCCGTGACACCTACATGGATGCGGTCACGCCGGTGTTCCCCGGACTCGACGGCATGCTGCCCGGCATCGGACAGATGAACCCGTGCCCGTGGGGACTCGGCGTCGAGATCCGCGGGCACAAGTTCCCGCACTGGACCAGCCCGCACAACTCAGCGGCGACGTTCGGCCACTTCGGCGGCATCGGCACGTTCCTGTGGGTCGACCCGGTGGCTGATGTCGCGTGCGTGATGCTCGCCGAGCGCGAGTTCGACGAATGGGGCATGGAGCACTGGCCCGGGCTCAACTCCGCCATCCTTCAATCCGCACGCCGCGACAACTAGACAGGGTCACCGTGAAAGAGACGGCGCTGTCGCGCTTCACCATGGGGATCGGCCCGCTGCTCGTGTGCGGCTTCGGCGTGACCGTGTCCAACAGCATGATCTTCCCCGCGCTCAGCGACCTGCAGGACAAGTACGGGTTCTCCGACGCGGGCCTCGGCTACATCGCCGCGTCGGGATTCCTCGCGTCGCTCGTCGTCCAGTTGACCGTCGCACCGCTCGCCGACCGCGGTGAGCCGAAGAAGATGGTCCTTGCCGGCGTCGTGCTCGCCTGTGTCGGCTCGGTGATGTTCGCGTTCGGGACCACGCTCCCCTTCTTCGTCTTCGCACGGGCCGTCGCGGGGTCGTCGCTCGGCGTGTCCGGCCCGGCCATACGCGCGATCGCAGCCAACATCGACAAGTCACGTGCCGGGGAGCGCATGGCGAGACTGCGCGGCGTGGAGATCGCCGGGTTCACGGGCGGTCCGCTGATCGGCGCACTGCTCATCGGCCCGTTCGGACTGCGCGGGGCCTTCCTCATCTTTGCGGTGTTGGGCTCGATGGGCGGCTTGCCCGGTATCAACACCGCCATTGCCACCCCCACCGAAGCCGGTG
>JBEGJV010000157.1:0-3765 GCA_041184385.1 Actinomycetota bacterium | reverse complement strand
CGGAATTGCTGTTCTTCGACCATTCGGCAATCAACAAACCGAGTTGGATGACAAACTCAATGCCCACGTACGCGAGGAACACAATTGTGGCCACGAACAGCAATCCGACGGCAGCAGTGAACTTCAGCCAGTTGGTGCGGGGTTCAAATCTGAGTTCCCCTTGGATCCCATTGATTGATCCACGAATTACCAGCATCTACTTCCCTTCGGTTTCTCAGATCACCCCACGAGTGGTCGCCCAGTATCAGCGGTGTCGCCTCAATTGACGCTAGTTCACTAATGCATGGATGAGATTCGAAGGGATTGCCGGCGGCCGTGTGCATCAGCTGACTGATGCTTTCCCTGTTTCCGAAAGTCTCAAATCGAAACTAACCACGCGACATCAAGATTGACAATCAGTGCTCGTGAGAAGCGTTGGCAACACTTCCTCCCAAGTGTTCGATCAGAAACTGGGGAGCAGAGTGGTTCGAGCGCGGGGCGGTGCCGAGTCTTCCGACGAGAACCGCCGTTGAACAAGCAGTGGCGCGCCGCTAGACGTCAGTTGTGCGGGTCCTGCGCCGGCGGGTTGCCGGCAGGACGAGCGCGCCGATGACTGCAAGCACAATCGGAAGAACAATCAGCCACACGGTGACGTTGGCACCCTTCTTCCACTCACCAACCATCACCCCAACGGTCAGGGTGGCCGGCTTGCCGTCGGAGGTCCGTGTCACCACCGCGATGCGGTGGGAACCCTTCGGCACGTCCTTGGGAATCAAGAACGTTCCGGTGACGGTCCCGTCGGTGCCGACCTTGGCCGTGCCCATCAGTACCGGGGTGGAGAACAACCAGGCCTCCACGGTGGAACCGGGCTTGAAGCCGGCCAGCTTGATGCGGACGCTGTCGCCCGCTCTCAGCCGGACATTCCCGTCTGCATCAAGCGAGGTGACCACACCGGACTTGTCGATTGCGGCAAGGGTCGCCTTCAGGGGGCCCGCGGACACGATCAACTGATTGTCCGAGCGGGTGACTGTTGCGGTCTGCGGGGTGTCCCCGACCTTCACTTGCGCCTCACCCGCAACAACCGACGGGACCTTCGGTGCGGGCTTCGCAACCGTGCCGCCGGCATTGTTCGGGATCGTCGTGGTCGTCGTCGACGTGGTGGTCGTGGTGGCACGCGGTGTGACGGTGCCGGCGGAGGATTTCAGCGGAGTCGTGGTCGTGGTGACCGGGGCCATGGTGATGACGGGAGCGACCGTCTGGTTCGGGGATGCCTGGGCAATCGTCGTGGTGACGTTCACGACGATCTCAAGAACGGGGGCCGCAGTCGTGGTGGTCGTCGGAGCGGCGCGGGAGGTTCCCGAGACCGTGGACGATGACGTGCGGTACCCACTGCGTGCGGCTCTCACCGTGATGGTGGAGGACGCCGACGGCGACATGCCGGTGACGGTCACGAGACCCGAGGTCTGGGATGCCGAACCCGATGTCGCGGTGAACGAGTACGTGTACGTTGCCGAGTAGTTGGTGATCGAGAACGTGAAGCCGTCATTCGTGCTCGTGGTGGAGCCGAGAGTCGGAAGCGGGTTGGTCGGGATGTCCGTGACGGGGCCGACCGAATTCGACAGCACGGGTGTGCCGCCGCCGTTGACGTTCGTCCCGTTGACCTCCACCTTGAGGTAGTCGCCGATGTCGCTGTCGGTGAGCGTGTACGTCGCCGATGTCGCGGACGCGATGTTGGTGTACGAACCACCGGAAGTCGCGGAGTGCTTCCACTGGTAGGAGTACGAACTCGGTGCGCCCGACCACGTACCCGTTGATGCCGTGAGCGTCTCGCCGGTCTGGAGGGTGCCGCTGATCGAAGGTGCCACGGAGTTCACCGGCACCGTTGCGAATCGGACGATGACCACACCGGAACCACCGGCTCCACCGGGGCCGTTCTGCCCGCCGCCACCACCGCTGCCGGTGTTCGCCTGGCCTGCAGTAGCAACCGGGTTGTTGTTCACACCGCCGCCGTCGCCACCGCCCCCGGTGCCGCCTGCTGCCCAGTTGCTCGTTGCACCACCCGAACCGCCGCCACCGGCCGCGTAATAGGTGTTCACACCGGTGATGTCCGACTGACGGCCGATTCCGCCCGCGGTGGGCAGCACGCTTGCTGTCGCGCGGTTCGCCCCTGCCGCTCCGGCACCGCCGCCGCCTGCACCGTGGAAGTTGGCGCCGGCCACTGCGTCACCTCCGCGGTTGCCGTATGAGGTCGCACCGGCAGGAAGACTCTGTGATGCAACAGCTCCACCGAGTGAGTTGGAGAGACCCGCACCGCTACCGCCGCCGGATCCACCGTCTGCGCCATAGATCTCAGGTCGTTGCGGGTTTGTCGACTGGCAGCCTGAGTCACACCAGTCGCCGCCGCCACCACCACCGATGGCAATGAGCGCGCCGAGACTGGACGATGATCCTGCGCCGCCCTGGTCGTACGTGGTCTGAGTGGCCGCTCCCGCACCGACGACAACGTTGATCGTGCCGCTGACGCTGAAATTCGGGTGCACGACCATCGCACCGGCACCGCCGCCGCCGGACCCTCCGACGTTGGTGGACTTGCCACCCGCACCACCGCCACCGATGACGAGCGCGCGCACTTCCGTGACGCCGACAGGAACGGACCATGTGCAGGTACCGACGGACGTGAACTTCAGAACCGTGTCGGTGCCGACCGTCGAGGATGTGGGTGAGCACGCTGCCGCGTGAGCTACATCGGCAGCAACGAACGTGAATGCCCCGATTGACGAGATCGACAGAACTGCTGCAGTGAACAATCTGGCTGACCGGGACCGCACTTCCATCTGGGCAGTATAAGTGGAAAAGTCACAGTCTGTTAGACCTCGGTCAGGCCTTTCTGATTGGCCGATGTGCCTACTCCGGGAGACTGCCGATGGGTCGTGCGTCCGACTTTCTCCATGAGAAGAGCCAGATGAAGCCGAGGATCGAACCCAAAGGTGTCAGCACTATTCCTATTGCATGAAAGACCACTCGAGTGGTGCCCCGCGAACCCAGGCGTGATGCACCAATGAGGCCAAAAATGTTCAGGATCCAGCCACCCAGGCCGAAAACCAACACTCCGAGTACCAACGTGACAATGAGAGACTCGGGTCCTGCATCCAGATAAGCCATGACTCCCATTGTACTCAAGCACGAAGCCACGAAAATCCAGTGAGTGCCGTTTCGGCCTTGCTAGTTACAGCGCGTAGACGTACAGAGCACCGCATTGGTTCTTGATCTCGTTGACGAACATCTCATATCCGTCAGCATCAAGTTCCTCTTTCGCCAGATCGAGTGTGCTCGTCAGCAATGCATGTGCAAACACGTAAGTCATCTCGGTTCTCTCGCCATCGCCGACCGTACTTGCGAGTCCGTCGCACACCGTTGCAACGAGCTCTTCCATCGATTCCGAGCTGTTCCCTGAGTTGTCGGAACCCGACCCACAGGCTGAGAGCGTGGAAACCAGGAGGACCAGGCAAGTCGAGATCGACAACATTCTTCTCATGTTCTGACGCTCTCTTGCTCGTTTCACCAGTTCCCGGGTGAGTTCTGACTTCACGTCGATGGTAGTGAACACGCGGGGGTTTTCAGGGACTCACTCCCTGCTTCTGGGTGATGGACCGTGGATGACGACGGACGCCGGCATCCGGTTGGTGTGGCAATGGAGCCCAAGAGGGGAATCGAACCCCTGACCTACGCATTACGAGTGCGTTGCTCTACCGACTGAGCTACCTGGGCAGGAGCACCAAATCTACC
>JBEGJV010000156.1:0-4259 GCA_041184385.1 Actinomycetota bacterium | reverse complement strand
CGGCGACATCCTCACCGTGGGGTACACCGGCAGCTCGTTCACTGACAAGAACGTCGGCAATGCAAAGACGGTCACCGTGTCGGGCATCTCCATCAGCGGCGCGGACGCTGCGAACTACACCCAGAACACATCGACGACGACCACCGCCAACATCACCGCGAAGGCACTCACCGTCACGGTCACTGCCTCGAACAAGACGTACGACCGCACCACAGCGGCATCCGTGACGTACGCGGACGACCGGATAGCGGGCGACACCCTCACCGTCACCGGTTCACCCGTCTACTCCGACAAGACGGTCGGCAACGCAAAGACGGTCACCGTAACGGGCATCTCCATCAGCGGCGCAGACGCTGCCAACTACGCCCAGAACACCACCGCCACGACAACTGCCAACATCACCGCGAAGGCACTCACCGTCACGGTCACTGCCTCGAACAAGACCTACAACGGCAACACCGCGGCTTCGGTGACGACTTCCCGGCGACATCCTCACCGTGGGGTACACCGGCAGCTCGTTCACTGACAAGAACGTCGGCAATGCAAAGACGGTCACCGTGTCGGGCATCTCCATCAGCGGTGCCGATGCTGCCAACTACGTCCAGAACACCACCGCCACGACAACTGCGAACATCAGCGCCCGCGTGCTCGCCATCGGCATCGTGGCCGACGACAAGCAGTACGACGCGACGAACACCGCCACGGTCACCTTCACCGACAACCGGGTGAGCGGTGACTCGCTCACCGTCACGGGCACGTCGACCTTCTCGGACAAGAACGTTGCGAACGGGAAGATCGTCACGGCAACCGGCATCTCGGTCACAGGGGTGGACGCGGCCAACTACTCCCACGCGGCGTCCGCAACGACCACCGCAACCATCACACGCCGCCCCCTGGTGGTCACGGCCGTCGCCGACAGCAAGCGTTACGACGCCACGAACGCCGCCACCGCCGTCTACGGCGACGACCGAATCGCAGGCGACATCTTCACGGTCTCCGGCACGGCCACATTCCCCGATGACGAACTCGGCACGGCGCGTCCCGTCACAATCGTGGGCATCACGCTGACCGGAGCCGATGCGGGCAACTACCTGCCGAACGCCACCACCATGTCGAGCGCGGACATCTTCGTGCGCACCATCACCGCATCGGTGCCGGCTGCAACTGCGGACGTCCCGCTGGCAGTCGCACGGCCCACCGTGCGGGTCGGCGAACTCGTGCCCGGAACCGACACGCGCGTGACGTTCTCGAAATCGGGCACGACAGTGGTGTGCAACCTGATGCCGACTGAATCGTCGGCAACCTGCGTCCCCGACACCCTCTCCGATGGCACGTGGTCCTACCGCGCGACACAAACCATCAACGGCCTGATGGTCGCCGCATCCCCCACCACCTCGGTCACGATCGACACGACCGCACCGGTGTTCACGAAGGGCCCAGTGATGGCCGCGGGCTCCGACAGCGCGGATGCCGCCGACAACGTGACGAACAAGAACACACCCACGGTGGTCGTGAACGACGCGGCCGTCGGCGACACCGCCGTGGTGACAGCCACCAGCGCGGGCGGGACCGCGCAGTGCACCTTCGTAACGACGGCATCGAAGAAGTCCTGTGCCCTGCCCGTGCTCGCCGACGGCACGTGGACCGTGACCGCGCAACTCACCGACCGGGCCGGCAACAGGTCGAACACCTCCTCCGCCCTCTCCGTCACCGTGGACACGATCGCGCCCGCGCCGCCCACCGCCCCGCTGAACGGTGCCGAGAACTCGTCGATGTCGACCGACTCGACACCGCGCATCGTGGTGAACGGCGTGACCGCCGGGGACACCGCCACCGTCACGGGTGCACTGCCGGGCAAGCTGGCCGCCACGTGCTCGTTCGTCGCCGCGGCGGCCGTCAATTCATGCGACATGTCGAAGATGACGGGCGGGACATGGTCACTCACGGCCACGGCGACGGACGTCGCGGGCAATGTCTCGGCCTCCTCCGCCCCCACACGACTCATCGTGAGCGCAGCACTCGCGCCAGCGGCACCGACAACGCCGGTCCTGCAACCTGTCACCGCGTCGCTCGTGTCGAACGCGACCACGTTGAACTTCGGCACATCGGCTGCACTGGCCGGCATCCAGACCGTCACGTTCGTGGTGACGAACGAAGCAGGCAAGGTCGTGCGCACCACCACGATCATGCCGAAGCCGAACGACACGAAGGCGAGCATCGAGATCCCGAAGGACCTGAAGGGCGCCAAGGTGCAGGTGTACACCACCAACCAGTGCGGAGTGTCCGCGAACGCACCAAAGAACGTCAACGTCTCGAGGGGCAAGACCGCCTCGCAGAAAGCCCCTTACGGCGTGCCGACCCCTAAGGGCGACATGGTCCTCCCCGCGATTGACTTCGCCGCATCAGAGATCACCCTCGACGATGCGGACAAGGCAGCCCTCGACAAGGTGGCGAAGGCTGTCGGCGACAGGTGCGGCACCCTGCTGGTGACCGGCTACTCGCGGTTCAACGACAAGGACTCGAAGAAGTACCTGCAGAACCTTGCCGACTTCCGCGCGAAAGCGGTGTCGGATTACCTCTCGCGCATCGGTGTCGACATGTGGATCGTCTACCGCGGTTACGTGGTCAAGGCCGGAGAGAACGACGCCCAGAGGTTCAGGCGCGCCGAGATCCGCTGGGTGCCGGCGTAGCCAGGATCAGCTGTAGAAGGGGTTCGCTCCGGTCGAGTGGTCGGTGACGTCACGGACCTTCGTGACGCCGGGGACCTGTTCGATCAGCGTGGTCTGCACGCCCTCGAGCATCGTCATCTTGCTCATGGAGCACCCGTGGCAACCCCCGCCCATGGTGAGGTAGGCGACGCCGTCCTCGTCATGGCCGACATAGGTGACGAAACCACCGTGCGCAGCGAGCGAGGGGTTGATGTCGGTGCCGATGATCGCCTCGATGGAGGCCGACAGCTCGTCGTCGTTCACGAGGCCCTCGATGGCCACGAGCGGCGGCTTGTTCGGGTTGCGGATGATCAGACCTTGGCGCTCGCTGTAGTCGAGAGTGGCCTTGTTGACATGTTCGAACGACTGCAGCGGGATGATGACCTTGATCTTCTTGTCACCCTCGCCGATGGTGCGCACCTCGTCGGTGAACGCGGCCTGGGTGATGATCTCGAACGACAGGTCGTACTTGAACTCCTCGCCCGGCACGGCAATGACCTCGAGACGCAGGCCGAGGCGGTCGCCTTCAGGCTCCTCGTCGCGCAGGATCAGCAGCTGGGTCAGGGCCTCATCGGTGATCTCGATGATGGTGTCCTTGGAATCGGTGGGGGCAAGCGGGCTCACGCCGTCAGGCTAGCCATGCTCGGCTCCGTTTGTCTCCGGTTCCCCGGGGCCCCGCGGCCATCAGCGGCGGAAGTCGCTCGAGCCGCCGTCCACCTCGATGCGCTGGCCGGTGACGTAGCCCGACCACGGCGACAACAGGAACAGAACCGCACCGGCGATGTCCTCGGGCTGGCACACGCGGCCGAACGGCGACGAGGCGTCCATCGCACGGAGGTCGGCCATGTCTTCCTTCGACTTGCCCTGGATCGCGCGGGCGAGGCGCACGCCCATGTCGGTCTCCACCAGGCCCGGCGCCACGATGTTCACGTGGATACGGTTCGGTAACTCCTCCTTCGCGAGGGTCAGCGCCAGTGCCTCCATCGCGGCCTTGCCCATGTTGTATGGCGCACCGTTCGCCGACAGGCCCTTCGTGGCAACCGACGAGATGAAGACGACGTGGCCGCCGCCCTTCTTGCGCATCTCCGGGATGAACGCGCGGCACAGCTGGTGCGGCCCGAGAGCGTGCGTCTCCACCAGGTTCCACAGTTCCTTCTCGTCGGTGTCCACGATGCTGCGGCCGCGCGACGCGTTGCCGCCGTTCACGATTGCGATGTCGAGCCCGCCGTACTGCGCATGGATCTCGTCCATCATGCGTCGGCAGTCATCAGGAACGTCGGTCGAGGCCTGGTGGATGCTCGCCTTCCCGCCCGCTGCGACGATCGCGTTCGCGGTCTCCTCCGCTGCTTCCTTGTCCCTGCGGTAGTTGATCAGCACCGTCGCTCCCTCGCGACCGAGTGCCTCGCTGATGCCGCGACCGATGCCACGACCGCCGCCGGTGACCAGTGCGATCTTGCCGTCGAGAATGCCCATGTTGTCCCCCTGTGTGTACGAACCGAAACTACGCCACGCGCACACCGCTGTGAGAACCTAGACCCATGCAAGATGGCA
>JBEGJV010000155.1:0-5676 GCA_041184385.1 Actinomycetota bacterium | reverse complement strand
GCTCGTGGGTGTGGCGTTACCGCCGCGTGGACGCACCTCCGCTTCCTGAGATGCGCGATGCAATGGCCGCGAACGAGTCATCGAACGCACCGTCGACATCGGCTGATGCGTCGACCCCGTTCACGCAGAAGGAACGCCCCAGCATGAACCCGCTGTGGGAGGCGCTGTCTGCGTGGGGTGCTTCCGGGAAGCCATTGATGTTCGTGCGCGGCATGCGCAAGCAGTCCGTGGTGACCGACGAGGACGAGACGGCACTGCTCGAGCGCGTGCCGCAGACGCGCGTGGAGCACGTGGAGGAGGCCGGCCACAGCGTGCAGGGCGACGCCCCACTGGAGCTCGCCGCATTGATTCGCGACTTCGCCCTGTAGCTGCCGACCCTGCAACACCCACCGTGGAGCCCTTCAGTCTTCACGGAAATCCGACTGTCTACAATTTGTAGACTTCAGGGATGACAGGGAAAAAGTCGCCTCGCAAGCCACAGGAACCGACCGGTTCGACGACCATCCGCGTCGACCGCGACACACATGGTCGGCTCATGAAGCTCTCAGAGGACACCGGAACTTCGATCGTCGACCTTGTGCGCGAATCGGTGCGGGCGTACGAACACAAACTCTTCGCAGAACGGCTGGTTGCCCAGCTCGAAGCCATGCGGCAGGACCCCGACGAATGGGAGAGCTACGTCGAGGAGTGCGAGATGTTCGGGGGATACGGCCGTGGCGCGATCAACGTCGACGCGTGAAGACCCCATCGAGTTCGGCGACATCTGGAACGTCGACTTCGGTTCGGGTGCACCCGGTGAACCGGCGTTCGTCAGGCCGGCAATCGTTGTGGCCCCGGCACCGACTTACCAGGGTGCATTCAACACAAGTTTCCTCGTCCCGCTGACCACACGACACCGACCGCTCGATTGCCGCGTCTTGATTCCTGTCGAACCGATGAATGGACTGACGAGGACAAGCTGGGCACAGTGCGACCACATGACCCTCGCCACCCGCGCACGGTTCAGGAAGAAGATCGGCCGGCTCTCACCCGTCGACCTCCATCAAGTTCGCGAGACCATCCGGGAGATGTTCGGGTTCTGACTGCGGCTTCGTCCGGCATGACGCGGAGATGAACTTTCGACGCATCGTCAACCGTTCGTGAGGAACACACACGCCGTTCACCGAATGGGCATCTCGGCGCAAACACCGTTTGTCAATGTGCCCGCATGCGAAACAAGCACAACACCAAGATCAAGTTGGGCGCGGCACTAGTTGCGTCCCTCATCACACTCACGGCGTGCGGCAGTGACAATGACACCGCCGCTGACGAGAGCACCTCGACCGTTGCCGAGATGACGACTGACTGCCCGGCAGCAGAACTGAAGACTGCAGCGGAGACCGAGGCAAAGGTCAACCTGATTGCCCTCCCGGACAACTGGGCCAACTACAAGGGCATCCTCGAGGCCTTCGGCACGAAGTACCCGAACATCGAGCACCCCGTCGCCAACCCCGATGCATCGAGCGCGGACGAGCTGACCGCAGTGGAGACGCTGAAGGGTCAGGACACCATGCCCGACGCACTCGACGTGAGCCCCGCTGTCGCACAGGAAGTGGATGCGAAGAACCTGTGGGAGCCCTACAAGCCGTGCGGTTGGGACGAGATCCCGGCTGACCTGAAGGACCCCGATGGCAAGTGGGTCGCCGCGTACTACGGCGTCATGGCCATCGGTTCGAACAACGCGATCGTGAAGGAAGCCCCGACGTCGTTCGCGGACCTGAAGGACCCGAAGTACAAGGGCCAGGTGGCACTGAACGGTGACCCGCGCGAGGCCGGTGCGGCATTCGCCGCAGTCATGGCAGCATCGATCGCCAATGGCGGTTCGTTCGACGACATCCTGCCCGGCATCAAGTACTTCGCCGAGCTGAAGAAGTCGGGCAACCTGAGCGGCACCGACGTCACCGAGGCGACCGTGCTCTCCGGCGACACACCGATCTTCATCGACTGGACCTACAACTACCCGGGCCTCCTGCCGAAGCTGGCGGACAACGGAATCGAGATCACCACGAACGTGCCGTCCGACGGTGTGTACGGCGGCTACTACGCACAGGGCGTCGTCGCTGGTTCGCCGCACCCGAACGCGGCGAAGCTGTGGATCGACCACATCACGAGCGATGAGGGTGCCCTCGGCTACATCGCGGGTGGCGCAGTGCCCGCCCGTTACGACGCGCTCGTGAAGGCCGGCAAGGTGACCGCCGACATGACGAAGAACCTGCCGTCCGCAGAGCTGATCGCGGGCATCAAGTTCCCGACACAGGACCAGATCGCCAAGGCGAAGGAAGTCCTGGCGGACCAGTGGCCGAAGCTCGTCGGCTGAGCCACTGACCGTCATGTCAGAGTTTGAGTTTTTCGGCAGTAGTTACCCCCTGCAGGAAGAACTCAACCCCGGGGGGTCCCTCACTACCCCCGGGGCGAAGACGACGGGGAGGGGCGGATTCGGTCCGCTCCTCCCCTTCTTCGCGTTCGTCGGCATCTTCCTGGGTGTGCCGACGTTCGCACTCTTCGCCCGGGCATCGCGGAGTGTCGCGGGGAGTTCGACACCCGCGATGCTCGAGGCGATCCAGGGGCAGTTCCGCGGTTCCTTCCTGTACAGCGCGAAGGTGTCCGCGGTGTCCGCGGTGCTCGGGGTTCTCGTGGGCACCATCTTCGCGCTCGCGGTGACGCGCATCTCACGGCCGCGTTGGTTCCGCAACGTGGTCACCGGGTTCTCCGGTGTCGCTGCCAACCTCGGCGGCATCCCGCTTGCGTTCGCATTCATCGCAGCACTCGGCACACAGGGCCTGGTCACCCGCATCCTCTTCCACTGGGGAGTCGACCTCTACGGCCACGGGTTCACCATCACCGGGTTCTGGGGGATCGTCGTCGTCTACCTCTACTTCCAGATTCCCCTGATGTTTCTCGTGATCGTCCCGTCCATCGACGGTCTGCGCCCCACGTGGGCGGAGGCGTGCGCGAATCTCGGCGGCAACAGACGGCAGTACTGGCGGCGCATCGGCATCCCGTTGCTCGCACCCGGCTTGATGGGCGGGGGCCTGCTGCTGTTCGCGAATGCCTTCAGCGCGTATGCGACGGCGTACGCGCTGTCATCGGGTGGGTCGAAGCTCGTTCCCGTGCAGATCCGGTTCTTCCTTCAGGGCAACACGATCACCGGAAAGGGCAACCTCGGCTATGCGCTCGCGGCGTGGATGATCATCATCCTCACCCTCGTCATGGGCGCCTACTTGGTGTTGCGCCGCCGTTCTGAAATGTGGCGCTCATGAGGAAGCCTCGCGTCCCTTTCTGGGAATGGTGCGTCGTCGCCGCATGCGCGGTCTTCTTCGTTGTTCCCATGCTGACGATGGCACGCTTCGCACTCCAGCGCGTGCCCGTCGTGCTCCTCGGCCGCGACACAATCTTCTCGCGGTGGACGCTGAAGGGGGTCGTCAGCACGCTCACGGACGAGAAATTCCGCCCGGCGATGCTCCTCAGTCTCCGGCTGGGGATTCTGACCGTCATTCTTGTCCTGTTGCTCATGGTGCCAACTGTGCTGTGGGTGCACATCAGTACCCCACGCTGGAGAGCTGCCGTCGAGATCATGAGCATGCTCCCCTATGTTGTGCCGCCGATTGCGCTGGTCGTCGGGGTCTCGGGTGCATTCCGTGACTCGTTCCCCTGGCTCGTCGCCAGCAACAACGGACTGGTCCCCCTCTACGCCGTGTTGTGCCTGCCGTTCGCCTTTCGTTCACTCGACGCGGGTGCTTCGCACTGGACCTGCGCACGCTTGTCGATGCCGGACGCAACCTCGGTGCGGGCACGGGTCGTCTCCTCTGGTCGGTGCTGCTGCCGAACATGGCCGTGCCGATCGCCGCGACCGGGTTCCTCAGCTTTGCGGTGGTGATGGGTGAGTTCGCCATCGCATCGCTGTTGCTGAAGCCCACGCTGCCCGCATACATGGTGGAGGCACAGGGCCAGGAGCCCCAAGGCGCGATGGCAGTTGCACTGCTGCTCCTGATCCTCACATCCGCGGTGTTCGTCATCATCGGCCGGATGAACAGGCGCAGGAATCTCTCACCAACGAATGGATTCACAGTATGAGCCAGCTTGAGTTCGCATCAATCACGAAGAGGTACGGCGACGTGACCGCCCTCGACAACTTCACCCTCACCGTTCCGGGAGGGAAGCTCGTGTCGCTGCTCGGGCCGAGTGGTTGCGGAAAGACGACGGCGCTTCGCGTGGCCGCGGGTTTCGAGTCGGTCGAGACCGGACGCCTCGTTGCCGGTGGTCACGTCATCTCGCACGTCCCCCCGCAAAAGAGGCACATGGGGATGGTCTTCCAGAACTACAGCCTGTTCCCGCACATGACGGTGCTCGAGAATGTGATGTTCGGGCTCACGGTCCGTGGTGCGGACAAGTCGAAGCGCACCGCACAGAGCATGGACATGCTCGACCTTGTGCATCTGTCCCACGTGGCGGACCGCCATCCGCATCAACTCTCCGGCGGCCAGCAGCAACGGGTCGCTCTCGCGCGGGCCCTCGTGTTCCAGCCCTCCGTCCTGTTGCTCGACGAACCTCTCAGCGCGCTCGATGCGAAGGTGCGGGTCGAGGTGCGGGACGTCATCCGGGACCTGCAGACCCGATTGGGCACGACCACGATCTTCGTGACCCACGACCAGGAAGAGGCCCTGACCATCAGCGACGTCATCTGCGTGATGAACGAGGGCAGGGTGCAGCAGGTCGGCACGCCGAGAGAGGTCTATGACACACCGGTGAACGAGTTCGTCGGCCGGTTCGTGGGCGATTCCGTCACGATCCCCGTGAACGGGGAAAACCGCCTCTCGCGACCCGAGGACCTCTCCGTGTGGCCCGAGGGTGGCGCACCGGGAGATGCCCTCGCGGTCTTGAATGGCTGGGTCGAAGGCATCGATTTCCACGGCGCGACATCCGACGTGCGAGTCCGGTTGCACGGGTCCGACCCCGTCGTCACCGTGAGGGTTCTCGGGTCCGCCGGCTCGGTCGTGAGGTTCGGCGAGCGGGTCTCCGTGGCAGTCCACAGGTTTTTCACCACATTGTGAATAGTCACCTCGATGTGACGTGGGCGTGGCCGCGCGTTCATGTTCGTGGGGCACAGTAGGAACGTGCTCGAAGTTGTTGCACCAGGCGGATTCACCAGGCAGGACAACAATCTCCACGTCACCAGGCGCCAACTGCTGAGGTTTGCCGACGTCCGTCGGTTCGTGGCGGGCCAGGGTCTCAGCCAGGTGGCCGACGCGATGATGACGGTGACGCTCGCGCATCACCTGTTGTTCATGAAGTCGGACGGACCGACGGTCTCGCGCCTGATGCAGACAGTCGTCGCGGCCCTCGTGCCGCTCGTGGTGGCCGGTCCCCTCGCAGGCGTCATCGCGGACCGCGTCTCGCGCCGCGGAATCCTGGCCGGCGGCCAGGCAGCGCGAGTCGTCATCGCGCTCTCGATGGCATGCGTGATCGCGGCCGGCGGACAGACACCTCTGCTGATGTTGTGGGGTGTGTCCCTCTGCCTGAACCGCGTGATGTACACCGCACGCTCGGTTTCGGTCCGTCACATCGTGCGCCAGCACGAACTCGTCGCGATGGACTCGCTCCTACTGACCGTCGGCGGCGTCGCCGGCGCGATCGGCG
>JBEGJV010000154.1:0-3816 GCA_041184385.1 Actinomycetota bacterium | reverse complement strand
TTCATCACCGACTGAGTCAGCGGATCTCGCCGGGCTCCAGCACGCCGTTCCCGTTCGCGTCCTTGCCGCTCAACCCGGCGTTGCCCGGGAAGAGGGCCTTCCACGTGGGCAGGTCGACGAGACCGGTCTGCTGCAGCCCGGCCTTCTTCTGTTCGCCCATAACGGCGCTCACAGTCTCGCCGCCGAAATAACCGTCGGAGCGCACGTTGTGGCCGGCCGATGCGAGCTTCTTCTGCAGGACCTTGACCCCGAAGCCCGAGTCGCACTTCTCCAGCGGCAACGACGGGTTGTCATACCAGTGCGTGCACGGTGCGGAGACCATCGCCTTGATGTCGGCCTCGGTCGGTTCGCACCCCGTCTCGTAGATGTAACGGAGGTTGCGGTTCATCGGCCAGATCTTGCACTGGATGGCGGCCGACGGGATGTCCGCCGCGGTCACCGGTGTCATGTCCGCCTTGTAGCACGAGCCCCTCCAGTAGGTGAGCGGTTGGTCGACATGGCATGTCGCGGTCGACGTCCACGTGTTGCCGGCGAGGTGGTACAGGTCCACCTGGTCGCAACCGTCCTTCGAGCAGTTCCACGTGTCGCGGTCGGTGTTGCCCACGGCCCATGTGGTGGTGCACGCGTCCATCACCATCTTCGTGTTGAACGCCGCGCGGAACACCTTCGTGTCGCACTCGACGAGCGGTTCGTCGGCGGTGGAGAGCTGAGCCTCGGTGGTGGATGTCACCGTCGCGGTTGTCGGGACCACGGTTGTTGCGTCCACCGCGTTCGTTGACTCTGCAGGAGCGGAGTTCGAGTCCGATGAGCACGCCGAGACCGCGATGGCGGCGAGCAGGGCGGCGGCGACGAACTTCCTCACGCCGAACATTCAACCAACTGGCGGGTCAGATGGGGTAGGCGGGACGATTGTCATTCGCCGCGGCGATGCGCAGTGCCACCCAGATGAAGAGGAACTGGAACGGGAGCCGCACCCACGAGACGACCTGGTCGGTGACCGAGTGATCGCGCCAGTCCCACGTCATGTAGAGGTTCGCCGGGTACACGCCGATGAACAGCCACACGGCCGCAAGTGCTCCGCGACGGCGGGTGGACGGACGCAGGATCATCGATCCGATGATGAGTTCGGCGACGCCGCTCGCGTATGTCCAGAAGGCACGACCGAACGGCATCCACGGCGGCACGATGTCGTTGAAGAACCCGGGGCTGGCGAAGTGCATCACGCCGGCGAACAGAACGAAGAGGCCGGTGATGACGGCAACGCGGTTCCAGACGGATGGCGTGGTCATGCGGGCGAACCTACCAGTGCGGCACAGTGCCGTCAGCTGAACGCGGTGAGCGCCTCGACAATGAGCGCGAACGATGCCTCGTGGTCGATCTTCCACTGGACCCTGCAGTTCGGGTCCGGTCGTCCCAACCGGGGGCGGATGTCGATGAGCGTCATGCCTGCGGTGTGCTCGCCTGCTGTCTCCACGACAACGTGTTCATCACTTCCTTCGAACAGCGCCGGGTGGGTGACCGAGAGCACCGCGCACACGTCGAACATCGGTGCGCCCCTCAGGTCGGGCATGAACTTCTCGATGGTGGGCAGGAAATAGGCGAACAGGTCCGCATAGAGCGGCCCGAGGGTGCCGGGGATCCTGCGCATCGAATCGACCCGTTCGGGCGTTGCCTGCAGCTGGTGGCAGACGTCGAGGCCGCTCATGACGAGCTTGCCGCCGTACGTGAACACGATTGCGGCAGCCTCCGGGTCGGCCCAGATGTTGAACTCGGCGGCAGGTGTCCGGTTGCCGAAGGTGCCGCCACCCATCAGCGAGATTCCCGCGATGCGGTCCGCGATGTCGGGGGCCGCACGCAGGGCGAGCGCGATGTTCGTGAGTGGGCCGATGGGCACCAACCAGAGTCCCTCCGTGGAACGGCACATGTCGATGAGGAACCCGACAGCGTCCTGCGAATCTGCAGGCCGTGACGGTTCCGGGAGCACGGCACCGGCGAGACCGTTCTCGCCGTGGACGTTCTGTGCGTGGCGCGGCGGCGCCACCAGCGGCCGTTGCGCACCGCTGTGGAGCGGGACATCGGAGCCGACAAGATCCAGAACGATGCGGGCATTGCGGGTGGTGTGGGTGAGAGGTGCATTGCCCGCGACGGTGGTGACCCCGACGAGGTCGGCAAATCGTGACGCCACCACCAACGCCACTGCATCGTCGTGTCCGGGGTCGCAGTCAAGGATCATCTTCGGACGTTCGGTCACAACCGCGACAGTAGTGCCGGTGTGGCAGAGTGACCACGTGGCCGGCAAACAAGAGGAGATCTTCGACGTTGTTGTTGTCGGCAGTGCGAATCTCGACTTGGTCGTGCGGCTGGACAAGTTGCCGTCACCCGGTCAGACGCTGCTGGCGGACGGTTACGAGGAGCACGCCGGCGGGAAGGGATTGAACCAGGCGGTGGCGTGCGCACGGATGGGTGCGCGGACGGCATTCATCGGGTGCGTCGGCGATGATGAGGCGGGCCGAATGCTCACCGGGGTCCTGCGCGCGGAGGGCGTCGACGTGATGGGGCTTCGTGTCGTGGATACAGCCACCGGTCGGGCATTCATCAGTGTCGATTCGTCGGCCGAGAACACGATTGTCGTCGTGCCAGGGGCAAATGGCTCGGTTGGTCACGACGCCGAGATCGTGTTGCCGCCGTGCAGGCTTCTCCTCGCACAGCTCGAGATCCCGATGGAAACCGTCGCTTCGGTGTTGCGGCAGGCACGCGTGAACGGTGCCATCACCGTCCTCAACCCGGCACCGGCCATTCCGCTGAGCCCCAGCATGATTGCCGACTGCGACGTCATCTCACCGAACGAGACCGAGTCACGAGTGCTCGGCGGTGCGGACACACTGCTCG
This sequence comes from Actinomycetota bacterium, assembly GCA_041184385.1. GTDB lineage: Bacteria > Actinomycetota > Acidimicrobiia > Acidimicrobiales > Ilumatobacteraceae > UBA2093. Next base: position 927 of record JBEGJV010000154.1, on the reverse strand, counting down.
GTCATGGAGCGGGTGCGGTCGTTCTCACTCTCGGCGCGGACGGCGCGCAGATCGTGACGGGGACGTCCACGGTTCACGTGGACCCGTTCCGGGTGACACCTGTCGACACTGTGGGCGCGGGTGATGCATTCATTGGTGCGATGAGTGCAGAGATGGCGCGGGGCACTCCGTTGCATGATGCCTGCCGTGTTGCTGCCATTGCCGGGGCATTGGCGACCACGGTCCACGGGGCGGTGCCGAGTCTTCCGACGAGAACCGCCGTCGAACAAGCAGCAGCGCGCCGCTAGTTCGCTGCCAATTGACTACTCATCAATCGGCCGAAACTTGGTGACCTTAAATCCGTATTCATCATCGATCACGCCAGGTTCACCATCGGAATAGAACGACATGGGAAACCCGGTGACTGGGTCGTATGCAGCAGCGAACCGCCCATCATCAATGCGGTCGCGAATCAGGTAGAACAAGCCCCCGGCTGTGTAGCCGTCCGAAGTTGGATAGCGCCTTGATGGGGTCTCACAGATGAGGTGGACATCCTCGCCATTTGGGCACTCAATCGTAGAAACACTTTCGACAGAACCGTTTCTTACGGTGACATGAAATGGCCCCGGATAATCACAGAAGCAGGACCTCATGAGGTTGTACTCGTAACTCAAAATCCCAGAATTTCTCCAGGCTTCTTCGGCCACTTCGAGGTCTCTTGCCGGTGACACATCAGTGGTGACCGTTGGAGCACTTTCTCCGCACCCGGCAAGACTCACGAACAAGACAGCAAGAAGGGCCAACCTCCGCAAGACACAAGGGCATCGACTCGGTGGCGACACAATCACACGGAATTGCTGTTCTTCGACCATTCGGCAATCAACAAACCGAGTTGGATGACAAACTCAATGCCCACGTACGCGAGGAACACAATTGTGGCCACGAACA
>JBEGJV010000153.1:0-5225 GCA_041184385.1 Actinomycetota bacterium | reverse complement strand
GGATCGTGCCCGCCACTCTCGGTGTGGATGCTGCGTCCGTTGCACGGCTCGTGCCGATGGTGTCGGGCAAGAACGGCGTGATCATCGCGGGGAGAGGGGCGACGGCCGAGGTGCTCACTCTTGCGGAATCACTCGGATGGCCCGTGTTCGCCGACGCAACGAGCGGCCTGCGCGAGTGCCACGGCAACGTGATCGTCGGGTTCGACCCGGTCCTGCGCTCGGCCCGGTTCACCGGCAATCATGTGCCCGCCGTGATCGTGCGGATCGGCGACCCGCCGGCGTCGAAGGTGCTCGCCCAGTGGTCTGTGTCCACCGGTGCTCGGATCATCCAGGTCAACGACCACGAATCCGTTGTTGACCCCGACCACAAGGTTGCGGTTGCGGTCAGCGGTCCGGTCGACCGGATCGTCGCGCTGCTTGCCGGCTCCGTGTCTCCGGCCGAACCCGGGTGGCTCGCGTCATGGATGTCAGCGGAAGCCGCCGCGCAGAAGGCGATCACCGCCCACACCGACATGCACTTCACCGAACCCACCGTCGCACGGCGGGTCGCCGACACGCGCGCGCAGGGCTCGAATCTCGTCGTGTCCTCGTCGATGCCGATCAGGGACATCGAGTGGTTCGGCACGGTCACCCCGGGTGTCGCGGTGCACTCGAACAGGGGGGCCAACGGGATCGACGGAGTTGTCAGCACGGCAGTAGGGGTCGCGCTCGCCACGGCGCGGCCGACGACTCTCTACATCGGCGATGTGGCCATGGTGCACGACTCGAACGGGTTGTGGGGGCTCATGCGTCGCGGAGTCGACCTCACCGTCGTTGTCACGAACAACGACGGTGGATCCATCTTCTCGTTCCTGCCGCAGGCATCGCAGGTCGATGGGGACACCTTCGAGACTCTCTACGGCACACCGCACGGTGTCGATTTCTCGCACCTTGCCGCGGCCCACGGAGTCCCGTTCGTGCGTGCCACTTCACGCGCAGAACTGGATCGCGCGCTCGCCGGCTCGGGCACGCGCTTGATCGAAGTTGTGTGCGACCGTTCGGCCAACGTCGGGGCTCACGAGGCGCTGAACGCCGCCGTGGTGTCCGCTGTGGACGCCGTCACGGCCTGACGATCGCGGAGAGCATCGCCTGGAACTTCGCCTGGGTCTCGGCCAGCTCGGCCAACGGCTCGCTCTCGGCAACGATCCCGCCGCCCGCGAACAACCGAGCGGACCTGCGGTCCTCTGAGAACTCGGCGCACCGGATCGCGACAGCGAACGTTCCGTTGCCGTGCGTGTCGAGCCAGCCGATTGCCCCGCCGTACGTTCCACGTTCCATGTCCTCGTGCTCCGAGATGAATTCGATGGCCTCCGCCGACGGCGCACCGCCGAGGGCGGGCGTGGGGCAAAGCCTGCGCACGAGTTCCATCACCGTGGGACGGGGTTCCGACAGCGCACCCTCGATTGCCGTGCCAAGGTGCTGCACGTTCGCAACGGTCACGATCGACGGTTCGGGTTCCCAGTCGAGGTACGAGCAGTACGGAAGGAGAGTGTCGTGCACCATGTCGATGACGACACGGTGCTCCACTTGGTTCTTCGTGCTCGCGATGAGTTCCTCGGCGAGGCGGGCATCCGTCGCCGGGTCCCCGGTCCGCGGCGCGGTACCCGCGAGCGGGTGGCTGCGGACCGTCCGGTCCTCGACCTGCACCAACAACTCCGGCGACGCACCGATGAACCCGTTCACGCTGTAGCGGTAACTGCTGCCGAACGACGCGCGCAGGCGGAGCAGCACGGAATGAAGGTCAATCGGCTCGGCGGAGCGCACGGTGATGTCACGTGCGATCACCGCCTTCCGGAGAGTGCCCGAGCGCACGGCATCCCGTGCGGCCTCAACGGTGGACAGGTACCGGTCGACGTCCATCCTCGGCTCCACCGTGAACGAGTTCGCCGTCGGGACCGGGCGGGTCACGGCGGTCGCCGCATTCAGTGCCTCGTCGAGCGCGGACTCCGAGACCGACGATTCGTCGGGCCCGGAGAGAGTCGCGAACGTGCGCCCTCCGGCGTCCTTGGTGATGCAGAGACGGGGCAGCACGAAAGTGGCGGTCCCGGACGGGAGGAAGGGCACGGTGCCAAAGACCGCGGGACCGTGCCCGGTGGGCGGCGTCACCGAACCCGGCGCTTCGTTCAGTGAGCCGAGGAATGAACGAAGCCCCGGTTCGTCGCATGTTGCGGTGATGCCGCGTCCCGCGACACCGACACCGTCTCTCACGAAGAGGAACCCGTCTCCGCGGCAGACGTCATTGAGATCGATTGAGGATCCGATCTCGCGGGTGCGGTACAGCATCAGGGGTTCCGGGTGCCGACCATCAACTGGGTGAGCCCGCCCGAGAGTTGCGTGTGGGTGGCGTCGCCGAACCCGGCGTCCCGGAGCTTCTGGACGAGCACCGCCCTGTCGGGCAGGTAGGCGATGCTCTTCGGCAGGTAGCGGTACGCAGGGCCGTCGCTGAGGATGGCGCCGATCCTCGGGACCACCTTCCCGAAGTAGAGGTTGTTGCCGAACCGGATGAGCGGGTTGTGCGGAACGCCGACATCGAGCAATGAGACACGGCCACCTGGCTTGATCGCCCTCGCGCATTCACGGAAGAAGACGTCAAGGTCGACCAGGTTGCGCAGGGCGAAGCCGCAGATGATCCCGTCGACGGATCCATCGGGCACGGGGAGGCGCAGGATGTCGGCCTGTGCGCGCGGAGCCCCGCTGCGGTCGTTCGACAACATCCCGAACGAGAGGTCCATCGAGATTGGTTCGAGTCCGGCCCGGCGCAGGTCAAGGCACAGATCGCCGGTGCCCGATGCGAGGTCGAGAACGCGCGACCCGGGAACGAGACGCAGGTCCCTGACGGCCCGGCGCCGCCACCGCACGTCGAGACGGAACGTCATGATGCGGTTGACGAGGTCGTACCGGGGTGCGATGGCGTCGAACATGTTCTGCACCATTGCGGCCTTGTCCTGGCCCTCGGGCAGTTCGTCGCGGTCCCAGTTCGTGGTCACGGGGCAAGGCTAGGGCTGGGTCGGGCCCGAAAGGGTGGCTGGTTCGTGAACATCGGTCACCACGAAGCACAATGGGAACACCATCGAGCGTCACTGGGGGACCGCCATGATTGATTTCACCCTTGCACCGGAACACGAGGCCATCCGTTCGCGGGTCCGTGACTTCGTCGACAACGTCATCAAGCCGGCCATGGAGCCCTTCGGTCACCGCGACGAGATGCCCGAGTCGGAACGCGGCAACTACATCAAGGCGCTCCTCGGCCTGCGCAAGGAGGCCGTGAAGCAGGGCCTGTGGCTGCCCCACATGCCGAAGGAGTACGGCGGCATGGGACTCGGTCACGTCGAACTGGCGATGGTGCAGTCCGAGGCGGCGAAGACGCGTGTCGGACCGTGGGTGTTCAACTGCCAGGCGCCGGACGAGGGCAACATGCACACGCTGCTGCACTGGGCGAACGACGAGCAGAAGGAGAAGTACCTGAAGCCGTTGCTGAACGGCACGACTTCGTCCTGCTTCGCCATGACCGAGCCCGAGGTGGCCGGTTCGGACCCCACGCTCATCAGGACGCACGCCATCAAGGACGGCGACGAGTGGATCATCAACGGCCACAAGTGGTTCATCTCCGGCGCCCGTCGCGCCAAGTTCGCCATCCTCATTGCGCGCACCGAGATGGATGTTCCCGAGGGCTCGCGCGGCGCGAACACCGCGTTCATCGTGGACATCCCGAGCGAAGGGTGGAACGACGTCCGCGAGGTGGAGACCATGCACGGTTCCACCGGGCACTCAGAGATCGTGATTCTCGGCGGACGTGGCAACGGGCACCGTCTCGGTCAGTACCGCCTCGGGCCGGCACGTCTGGCGCACTGCATGCGCTGGATCGCCCAGGCCGAGACTGCTCTCGACATGATGGTGTCGCGTTCGCTCGAGCGCTACTCCCACGGTTCCTACCTCGCGGAGAAGCAGGGCATCCAGTGGATGATCGCCGACTCCACGATGGAGCTCTACCAGAGCAAGTTGATGGTGCTGCACGCGGCGTACCTCATCGACAAGGGCGCGGACTTCCGCAACGAGGTCTCGATGGCGAAGCACTTCGTGGCGAACACGCTGAACCGCATCATCGACCGTGCCATCCAGGTGCACGGCGCTCTCGGCTACTCGACCGACACGCCGCTCGCCGGCATGATGCAGAACGCGCGCTGGGCCAGGTTCGCCGACGGTGCCGACGAGATCCACCAGATGCGCATCGCCCAGATCTCGATCAAGGCCTACACCGACCACAAGTCCACGTGGTCGGCCACCGGCAGCCTGCCGATCTGATCGCGCCGGTCGTCTACCCGGCCGCCGCGTCGATCGCGGTCTGCTTGGCCCACCTGTAGTCGGCCTTGCCCGCGGGCGAACGGACGATCTCGGGCACGAACACGAAGGCCTTCGGGAACTTGTAGCGGGCGATGTGCCTCTCGGCCTCGGCCAGCAGACCATCGACATCGGGCGTGCGGCCGTCCTTCAGGCGCACGATTGCGACGACCTCGTTGCCCCAGCGTTCGCTCGGCCTGCCTGCCACCACACAGTCGTAGACGTCGGGATGGGCCTTGACCGCTGCCTCCACCTCCTCGGCGAAGATCTTCTCCCCGCCGGAGTTGATCGTGACCGAGTCGCGTCCGTGCAGTTCGATCACCATGTCCGCGGTGAGGCGCGCACGGTCGCCGGGCACCACGTACCGAACGCCGTTGACGACGGGGTAGGTCCTCTTGGTCTTCGCCTCGTCGCCCAGGTACCCGAGCGCGAGGCGACCGCTCTTTGCCAGCCACCCGAGTTCTTCGTGGCCCGCCTGCAGCTCCTCCGTCAGGTCCTCGGAGAGGATGTGGTTCTGGGGTGACCACGGGAAGGTGCCCGTGGAGGCGCTCCCGCTGGTGGCGAGCTGCGACAACTGCCCGCCGGCCTCGGAGGAACCGAGTCCATCCACCATCATCACATGCGGCATGTGCTGCAAGAACTCCTCCTTCAGGTGGGCCGACAGCGGTGCGCCGCCCGAGAGGATGTTCAGCAACCCGCTCAGGTCGTGTGACGAGCCGGCGAGGCCGTCGAGCAACGGCCGGGCGAACGCGTCACCGACGATGAGGAGGAAGTTCACCTTCTCGCGTTCGACGAGGCCCCAGATGTCATCGGGGTCGAGCCGCTCGGGGTTCGACTGCACGATGATC
>JBEGJV010000152.1:0-3993 GCA_041184385.1 Actinomycetota bacterium | reverse complement strand
CATCGCACCCTTCAGGTACCGCGCGTAGACACCCTCACTGATCACCGCGAGACGGAAACTCGAGAACGCCTTGTAGTACCCGATGTTGGAGACGTCGCGGCCGGTGCGGCGCGCGTAACGCTCCACGAGATCGTCGTAGGCGGGGAATCCGGCCAGTCCCGATGGGTCGTTCGCACGGTTGATCGGTTGGCCGGGATCGGTCCAGTAGATGCCGATGTACCCGAGGTCGGCGAGCGGATCACCGAGAGTGCAGAGCTCCCAGTCGAGAACTGCGGCAACACGACCCTGGTTGACGTCGGTGAGCACGTTCCCGAACCGGTAGTCACCGTGGGCGATGGACACACCCTGCTGCACGGGGATGTCCCGCGAGAGCAGGCGGCTCACCTCCTCGATGGCTGGCAGCTCGCGCGTCTTCGAGTTCTCCCACTGCGTGGACCAACGCTTCACCTGGCGCTCCACGTATCCCTCACGCTTGGCGAGGTCACCGAGTCCCACGGCGTCGACGTCGACCGCATGCAGGTCGGCGAGAACATCGACGAGATGCTCCGATGCGGCCGTGCGCAGGTGCTGCGGCAGGAGTTCGCCTTTCTCCGGACTGTCGAGCACGACACCGTCGACGAACGCCATCACGTAGAACGGCGCACCGTTGACCTCCTCATCGGTGCACAGCCCGAGGCACCGTGGCACGGGCACACCGGTGGATCCGACCGCACTGATGATGCGGTGCTCGCGCGCCATGTCGTGCGCCGTGGCGAGGACGTGCCCGAGCGGCGGGCGTCGGAGCACCATGCGCATGCCGTTCGCGTCGGTGACCCGGTACGTGAGGTTGCTGCGCCCGCCGGCGATCAGTTCGTACCCGTACGGACCGGTTGCGCCCTCGACATTGGCATCGAGCCATGCCCCGACCCTGGCTTCATCGATGCCCTGCATGGGCACTGACGGTAGTGGGCTCTAGCCGGGACGGACGACGCCGACGACTTTCCACCACCTGATCGGCGAGACCTTCACGACATCGCCGTACTGGGGCGCGTGCACCATGGTGCCGCCGCCCAGGTAGATGCCGACGTGGTGGATGGGCGAGCCCGTGAAGATGAGGTCGCCGGGCATCGCCATGGACTTCGGGATCTTCGGCAGGGCGTTGAACTGGGCACGGGAGTTCCTCGGCAGACCCACACCCGCCTTGCCCCATGCGTACGTGGTGAGACCGGAGCAGTCGAACGCGACACCCGGCGAGCTCATGGCATAGCGGTACTTCACCCCGAGCTGCTTGAGGGCAGCGTTGATGGCCACCTGGCTGCGCGCCGAGACCTTGGGGAGGTTCCGGTACTTGGCCTGCGTGCTCGAGTACTTGTTCTTGTACCCGTTCGCGATCTGCTGGGCCTCGTCCAGTGCCGCCTTCTCGCGCCGTGCGCGTTCCTCACGGAGCAGGTCGACAAGGTCACCCTTGACGCTTGCCTGCAGTTCCTCGTACCGCTGCATCATCGACTCGGTCGCACCCTGGCGCTTCAGGACGTTCTCCGCCACGGCCTCGGCCTGCTTCTTCTTCTGTTCGAGCACCTTGCGCTTCTTCGTGAGCTCCGTGGCGACGGCGTCGAGCGAGTCGGTGGTGAGGGCACCCTGGTTCAGCGCGATGGAGGTGAGTTGCTCGCGTTGGAGCGCATCCTGCAGTCCGCCGGTGCTGGCGAGCAGGTTCCCGAGGGTGCTCCCGTGGCCGCCGTTCATGAACTGGGTGACGGCAGAGAGGTAGAGGGTGCCCCGCATCTGGGACAACTGCGCCTCCGCGGCGGCGACGTCGGCGGTGGCGGCCTCGATCTCCTTCGTCAGTTGACCCTGTTCCTCGAGCGCCTGGGAGTAGTCCTCCCCCAATGAGTCCATCTGCTCGGTCAATTGCTCCAGCTGGTCGGCAATGGCCGCTGCCTGGCGGCGCTTGTCGTCGATGGAGTCGGCCCTGGCGGGGTTGGCACTCGGTCCGACGGCCGTCACCGCGAGCACGGAGGCAATCAGCATCTGGCGCACACGGCGGCGCTGGGGGCGTCGGGTCTGGTCCATGACCCGTACGAGGGTAGTTCGCCGTTCCCGATGACGGTCGGCGAGGTCGTGTTTCACACGTTTTCCCGCCGATTCTCGCTCGATTCAGGCCGTTTCCGGCGCGATTATTCCCACTCGATCGTGCCCGGGGGTTTCGACGTGATGTCGTACACGACGCGGTTCACACCGGGCACCTCGTTCGTGATGCGGTTCGACATCTTCTCGAGCAGTTCGTACGGCAGTCGCACCCAGTCGGCCGTCATGGCATCGTCGCTGTTGACGGCCCGGATGATGATGGGGTGACCGTACGTGCGCTCGTCGCCCATGACGCCAACAGAGCGGATGTCGGCGAGAACGGCGAAGGCCTGCCAGATGTCGCGCTCGAGCCCGGCATCGCGGATCTCGTGGCGGACTATCTCGTCGGCGTGCTGCAGTGTCGCGACACGTTCTGGTGTGACCTCTCCGATGATGCGCACCCCGAGACCGGGGCCGGGGAACGGCTGGCGCCACACGATGTCGTCGCTGAGCCCGAGTTCGGTGCCCACCTTGCGCACCTCGTCCTTGAACAGGTCGCGCAACGGCTCGCACAACTCGAGCGTCATGTCGTCGGGGAGTCCCCCGACGTTGTGGTGGCTCTTGATGACCGCGGCCGTGCCGTCGGCACCACCGCTCTCCACGATGTCGGGGTACAGGGTGCCCTGCACAAGGAACTTCGCGTCGGTGATGCCGCCGGTGTGCTCCTCGAAGATGCGCACGAACAACTCGCCGATTGCCTTGCGCTTCGCCTCGGGTTCCGTGACGCCCTTCAGCTTCTCGAAGAACCGGCTGCCGGCATCCACGTGGATGAGCTCGATGCCCATGCTGCGGCGGAACGTCTCGACGACCTGCTCGCTCTCGCCACGGCGCATGAGACCCGTGTCCACGTACACGCACGTGAGCTGCGCACCGACGGCACGGTGGACGAGCGCCGCCGCGACGGACGAATCCACGCCGCCGCTGAGACCGCAGATGACGCGGTCGTTGCCGACCTGCTTCTTGACCGCCGCAATCTGGTCCTCCACGACCGATGCCATCGTCCAGTCACCCGAGCACCCCGCGACATCGAACAGGAAGTTGCGCAGCAACTGCTGGCCACCTGCGGAATGGACGACTTCCGGGTGGTACTGCACGCCGTAGACGGCGCGTGCATGGTTCTCGATGACGGCGTTCGGGGCATCAGGCGTGGTGGCCGTGACGACGAAGCCCTCGGGGACGACGCTGACGAAATCGAAGTGGCTCATCCAGACTGTGCGCGATGCTGAGGTGTCGCCCGCGTACAGCCGCGACTGTGCGGCCGTGCGGGTGAGGGTGGAACGTCCGTACTCGCCGCGACCACCGCGGTCGACGGTGCCGCCCAGTTGCTGTGCGATCAACTGGCAGCCGTAACAGATGCCGAGAACCGGTATCCCCAGTTCGTAGATCGCGGGGTCGAGCACCGGGGCTCCGGCGACATGGACGCTCTTCGGCCCGCCCGACAGGATGATCGCCTTCGGGTTCTTCGCCTGCACTTCCGCCGCCGTGATGCGGTGCGGGACGATCTCTGAGTACACGTTCGCCTCGCGAACCCGGCGGGCGATGAGCTGCGCGTACTGCGCGCCGAAATCCACCACGAGAACGGTGTCATGGAGGGAATCGGCGCTCATGATTTGTCCCACCCTAGTGGGCGTGTGACGATGGAGCCGTGGCCCGTTTCCGCACATCCATGATCGTTGCTTTGCTTTTTGTCATCTCCCCGGTCGCGATCCACGCTGTCGGTGCCGAACCCACCGGAAGTGCACCGCAAGCGACGACCGCCACCACGGACACCACCGTTCCCGCCGAATCCGTCACGGATTCCACCGCTGTGTGGCGGCTCGAGAACGACCCGTCCGAGTGCATCAACTCGAACCCCCGCCCGAACTGCGGGTACAAGCCCACCGATGCCGG
>JBEGJV010000151.1:0-9120 GCA_041184385.1 Actinomycetota bacterium | reverse complement strand
GTGCTCGGTGAGAGATCGCATCCTTCTCGTCCGGGGTCATCTCGGCGAACGTGCGCCCGTCGCCGTCCTTCGGAATGAACAGGCTGTCGTAGCCGAAGCCGTTTGCTCCCCGTTCTGATTCCGCGATCGTTCCTGCGCACTCCCCCGTCACGTAGTGCATGTCGCCCTGCCACGACACGAGTGCGACCACCGTGCGGAATCTCGCGGCGCGGTTGGTGACGCCGTCGAGCTCTTCGAGCAGCTTGCGGCGGTTCGCTGCATCATCAGCGGGCTCACCGGCGTAACGGGCACTGAGCACACCCGGCGCACCGTCCAGCGCCTCCACCTCCAGCCCCGTGTCGTCTGCGATTGCCCACGCTTCCGCGAAGTTCGCCACCTCTACGGCCTTGATGATGGCGTTGCCCTGCAGCGTGGGAGCCGTCTCCTCGACGTCTCCGACGCCGTCGGGTCGCGGCAGGAACTCCACTCGACGCGGCATGAGCCGCGACATCTCCTCGACCTTCTTCGGGTTGGCGCTGGCGCAGACGATGCGCATGCGGTCAGCGGCCGATCGGGCGCGGGTCCGGTGGCGTCGCGATGAGACCCGACTGCAGGTCGAAAATGCGGTCGAGGCCGCTGTGGGCGAGCTCGAGCAGCGAATCAAGGTCGCCGCGCGAGAACGCGAGACCCTCCGCCGTTCCCTGCACCTCCACGAACTTCGCCTCGCCGCCGTTCACGGGGCGCAGCATCACCACGTTCATGTCGACCTCGGCGGTGGAGTCCTCGACATAGGGCAGGTCGAGGATCGGTGTCCCGTTGTGGATGCCGACCGAGATCGCGCCGCAGTGCGAGTGCAACGGGTGCTGCTTGATCGCGCCGTTCTGCACGAGCCGCGTCAGCGCGTCATGCAGTGCGAGGTAACCGCCGCAGATGCTTGCGGTGCGTGTGCCGCCGTCGGCCTGCAGGACGTCGCAGTCCACCTGCACCTGCCGCTCACCGAGCAGCGACATGTCACATGCCGCACGCAACGAGCGGCCGATGAGACGCTGGATCTCGACGGTGCGGCCACTCTGCTTGCCCTTCGCCGCCTCGCGGTCAACGCGCTCGGGCGACGAGCCGGGCAGCATCGAGTACTCGGCGGTGACCCACCCCTTGCCCGAACCCTTCATCCAGCGCGGGACGTCCTCGTCGATCGAAGCGGTGCACAGCACGCGGGTGCGGCCGAAGCTGACGAGCACGGAGCCTGCCGACATCTCGGTGAAGTCACGCTGGAAGGAAATGGGGCGGAGTTGGTCGGGGGTGCGGCCGTCGGGTCTGCTCATGACCACTTGTCTAGTTGGTGGACCAGCGTCCCGCCTGCATCAGTTCCGGGCCCAGCAACCTGCGGCCGAGTTCGGCGAACCATTCGACGTCGCCGGACGACAGGAAGGTGTGGGCACCGCGTCGTGCCGGGTGCGACCCCATCTTCTCCTCGCGCATCAACTGCGCCAGTGCGAACGCCGTTTCGTCGGCACTGCTGACGAGGACGACACCGGGTCCCATCACGTCACCGATCACCCGGGAGAGGTACGGGTAGTGCGTGCAGCCGAGGAGCAGCGAATCAACGCCTGCATTCACCACGGGTGCCAGCAGACGCTCGGCGAGCAGCACCACCTCGTCGCCGGTCGTCTGACCGCGCTCGACGAACTCGACGAAGCCGGGGCAGGCGCACGCGGTGAGGTCGAGATCCGTATCGACCGACTCGAGCGCCCGCTGGTACGCACCGGATGCGATGGTGCCGACCGTCCCGATGACTCCCACCTTCCCGCTGCGCGTTGCGAGGGACAGTGCCCGTGCACCGGGTTCCACCACGCTGATGACGGGGACGGGCAGTTCCGCGCGGAGTTGCTCGAATGCCGCCGCCGCCGCGGTGTTGCACGCCACCACGATCACCTTCGCGTTGTGCTCCCGCACCAGGCTCCACGCGATCTCGCGGGCGAACTCGCGCACCTCGTCCATCGGCCGCGGGCCGTACGGGTAGCGACCGGTGTCGCCGATGTAGACAAGGTCCTCGTTCGGCAGCAGGTCGATCACCGCGCGCGCCACCGTGAGACCGCCGAAACCGGAATCGAACATCCCGATGGGCTGCGGATCGGTCGCGGACATTCCACAAGGCTAGGCGTAGTGTCGGTTCCCGTGCTGACCGCGACCCTTCTCGCCCTTGCTGCAGCGGTGCTGCACGCCGGCTGGAACCTGTGGGTGAAACAGAGCGGCGACAGATGGATCGCTCTCTGGGGACAGATGACCATGGCCGGCATCGGCGGTGTCATCATCACGTTGATCGTCGGCCTGCCACCCGACTTCGTGTGGTGGCCCGCCGTCGCGAGCGGGTTGATCCACCTCTACTACATCGTTGCCCTCGCGCGTTCGTACGACCTCGCCGACTTCTCCGTGACGTACCCGATCGCGCGCGGCTCGGGCGCGTTGCTCGCCGCGGTCGGTGGTGTGCTGTTCCTCGACGACCATCTTTCCCCGTTGATGATCATCGGCATCCTCATCGCGATCGGCGGCATCATGCTGCTTGCGGGGCACGCCGACAACGCGCACGTCCGCGCGGCGCTCGTCGTGGGGTCGTTCATCGCGTGCTACTCGCTCGTCGACAGCCACGGGTCGCGCGCAAACGAGGGTCACGTGTACGCGCTCCTCATCTTCACGACCACCGGTTTCTTCGCCACTCTTCACGGCCTGATGGCAGGAAGGCGGCAACAGATGATGGCGGCGATGAGAACGTCGTGGATGAACTTCACCGCCGCAGGCGCGGCCAGTGCGCTCACCTACTGGATGGTGATGCTTGCCGTGCGCCGAGCGCCCGTGGGCTACGTCACGGCGTTGCGCGAGTCGAGCGTCGTCATCGTGGCGCTCGTCGGCACGCGCTACCTCGGCGAGGAAGGAATCAGACGACGCGTGACCGCGGCCGTGGTCGTGCTCGCCGGTCTCGTGGTGCTGGTGCTCGGCCGTTAGGCCGTGCGCGGCTTCCCGCGGGTCAGAAGTAGATGATCTGTTCGGCGGCCTTCTCGGCCTCGTCCAGATCGGCGGTGTAGGCACCGGTGGAGAGGTACTTCCAGCCTCCGTCGCAGACGATGAACACGATGGTTCCCTCTTCGATCTCGCCCGCCACCTTGATGGCGCCGGCAAGGGACGCACCGGAGGAGAGGCCGGCGAAGATGCCGCAGTCCTGCACCAGGCGGCGCGTCCACTCGATGGATTCGCGCGGACGCACCACGCGCTTGCGGTCGAGAAGCTGGCGGCCGTGCCAGTTGTCGAACACCGGCGGGATGTAGCCGTCGTCCAGGTTGCGCAGACCCTCGACCCGCTCGCCGAGCGGCGGCTCGATGGCCACGACCTTTATGTCGGGGTTCTGTTCCTTCAGGTACTTGCCGACGCCCATCAACGTTCCGCTGGTGCCGAGACCGACGCCCATCAACGTTCCGCTGGTGCCGAGACCCGCGACGAAGTGCGTGACCTCTGGGCAGTCGCGGAAGATCTCCGGGCCGGTGGTCTCGTAGTGCGCACGCGGGTTGGCGTCGTTGCCGTACTGGTAAAGGAAGCACCACTCGGGGTGCTGCGCGGCAAGCTCCTGCGCGCGCTTCACCGCGCCGTTCGAACCCTCTTCGCCGGGCGTGAGGATGACCTCGGCGCCGAACACCTCGAGCATCTGGCGGCGCTCGATGGAGACCGAGGTCGGCATGAGGATGGTGATCGGGTAGCCCTTCATCTTCGCGATGGCGGCAAGGGCGATGCCGGTGTTGCCCGACGACGGCTCCACGATGCGCTGTCGCGATGCGGTCCTTGACCGAGCCGTAGGGGTTCTGGCTCTCCAGCTTGGCGACGATGCGCACGTTCGGGTTCGGCGACAGGTTCGACACGTCCACCATCGGCGTGTTGCCGATGAGGTCGAGTGCGGAGTTCAGCACGAAGATCGACCCACCGTTGCGGCGGACATCTGCGATTGACATGTGCGCCCCCTTCCGATGGCTCGACGACCCTCCATGCAACCCACCGGGGCCACGGGTCTATTCCCGACAAATCCTGTCGGAATTGTAACCATGGGTCGGGCCGTTGTCACCCCCTTGTCCCCCAACGGGACGGGGTTCACGCCGGGACGATGGTTTCTTCGGTGATTCCGCCGTCGGCGATGAGGTAACTGCGTGGTTCGGCCACCCCACGCATGATGGTGACGATCACGTAGTGCCAGCCCGGGTCGACCGCCTGGGCGACATCGGTGGGGCTGGGGTACGCCTCGGTGTGGGTGTGACTGTGCACGACCCCGATCACCTCGAGGCCATCAGCCTCCGCGGCGAGCTCGGCGCGGAGGTGTTCCTTCGGGTCGATCGTGTACACCTTCGCCGAGTGCGCCACGTTGGTGGTCGGCACGAACCGCGCGGTGGTGTTCGACGCGCGGTCCCCGACGAGCAGGCCGCAGCACTCCTCCGGGAAGCACGCGAAAGCATGCGCCGCGATCTGGTCCAACGACTCCGCCGGGATCGACACGCTCGGGACATTGCTCTCGGACATCACCGCTGGAGGCTACCGCTACGCTCATTTGACCCATGGCAAAGGCACCTAACGCAGTTCTCGCGAGCAATCGCAAGGCACGCCACGACTACGCGATTCTCGACGTGGTCGAGGCGGGCATCGTGCTGCACGGGAGCGAGGTCAAGAGCCTCCGCACCGGCCAGGTGCAGATCGCCGATGCGTACGCCCGCATCATCGACGGCGAGGTGTGGCTGGACGGCGTGCACATCGCCCCGTACCAGTTCGCCGTGGGCGTCGGCGCCCACGACCCCGACCGCGCGCGCAAGCTGCTGCTGCACCGTGACGAGATCAGCAGGCTCGGCGAGCGCATCGCGAAGGAACGCCTCAGCCTGGTGCCCCTCTCGTTCCGCCTCGTCGACGGACGGGTGAAAGTGGAGCTGGCTCTCGCCCGGGGCAAGAAGCACGAGGACAAGCGCCAGGCCATCGCCGAGCGCGACAGCCAGCGCGAGATCCAGCGCGCACTCGGCCGCGCCCGCAAGGGCATGATCTGAGAACCACTCCTGCCCGCAAGGGCACGGTCTGAGAACAACAATCGAGAACCACTCCCGACACCCCTGCCGTACCAACACAACCGATCACGGGGCTGACAGGTTTCGACACCAGTTTCGTTGTTCGTACGTGCGACCAGAGTTGCTCAGACTCTCAAAACGGGGCAACAACAAGAATTGCCAACCAGCAGTTCGCTCTCGCGGCCTAATCCCCGTTGAGAGACATCGTGACCAGCAATGGCGCACGGGGCCAGTTCACCGCAGCCCGGCAACAGAAGCGGAGGATGACAGCGGGAAAGACAGCTGACGTCGGGAAAGACCGGTGCCATGCCGGAAAGACGGCACGCGACTCAGGCAACTGAGTAGTCGACCCGCCGGCGGTGTTGCGTCAGCACCGAAGCGGGGATGGTCGTATCGCGGGCGCGCAATGCCTGATGGACGGGGGTTCGATTCCCCCCAGCTCCACCGTGTTCCACACTCGTCTGCGTCGTCAGCCGAGTGGCAACAGACCCTCAACGTCGTTGCGGAACACTCCCGTGTCCAGCCACTGCCTGATCTTGGTGACCGTGTTCTTCGTGTAGTTCGGCACCAGCGCCCGGTGCTCGGCGTTCGTTGTCGTCAGCAAGTCGTTCAGCAACAGGAGATTTCGCTGCGCAACGAGGGCCTCGAAATCATCCTCGGTGATTCGCGGGAGTTCGGCGACTTCCGCATACCCTTCGCGGAGCGCCTCGACCAGGTCGTTCGCCGGCCGCAGGTAGTACGTCGACACCGCGAGATCCTGCACGGGCATGCCGAACCCGGAGTCGTCGAAATCAAGCACCGAGAGCCGGCCACGGTCCCACTTGACGTTCCACGCATGGATGTCGGCGTGCAGAGGACGCATCGGGCCGTCGACGATGCGCGCCGCCACTGTCGACACGATCCCCACGGCCTGCCGAACGAGCGACAGTTCGGAAGGTGCAAGCACGAGATGGCTGTCGTCGAGCCGATCGGGAAGGTTCCAGAACGCGCCGGCGAGCGTGGGCAAGTCGGCACCCGCCGGGAGGTCCCATGCCGCAGCATGCACGTGCAGTGTGGCCATCGCCCTTCCCATTGCCCTCGCCTTCTCGGGCGTCGGCGAGTGGCCGACGTCGCGACCGGGCAGCCACGAGAAGACGGCAGCGTGAACGTCACGACCCAACTCGACCGAGGACACCGTCGTGACATACCCGCCGTCTCTGTTGGCGAGTGGCGCCGCAACGGAAAGGTCGGTGTCCCGGTCAAGAGCGCCGATCCATGCCACCTCTGCATTCATGTTCTCCCGGCTGCGACGGGAATTCACGTTGATCCTGAGGGCGAATTTGCGGCCGTCCGCGGTGTCCACCCGGAACGTGGTGTTGTACCCGTGCTCGAGAAGGGTTATCCGCCGCACATCGAGTCGGTACTCAGACAGAACCCTGCCGGCAACGGTGCGCATCACCTTGACCTGCGCGAGTCTGCTCAGTTCGCTGAACCCGCGCTTCGTGGCCACGGGGCCAACGCTACAAACCGCCGTGCACCACCCGTGGTTCAGGTGTGAACTTGCTCGTCGAGGTCATGGAGCTTCTTCCCCGCCATCTCCACGACCGACCACCAGTCGTCCTCGTTCATCAGGGCGCCGGTGCCGGTCGGCGCGGCATCACCGAGCTGCAGCACCATGATGATCGCGCCGAACCGTGCGATCGTTGTGCGCGAGACCCATTCCATCTTGTCCTGCTGTGTCCCCTCGGGCGGTGTGGTGGTCTCGGCCCAGCTGATGGATTCATCGCCGATGTCACGGTTCTCGATGATGGTCGTCGACGTCACAGCACCTGATTCGTCCGTCGAGGTGGCACCGTCGCAGATGCGCGCAGCCTCCTTTGCATCTGCGTAGTACTCGACGGCATTGTCGTTCGCCCAACCCTGGAGCCTCATGAGGCGCGATCCCGACGAAGACCCCGTGAACTGCATCTCCACGTCCGCGCCTGCGCCACCCGCAAGTTCCACCAGGTTCCCCGTCACCATCGTGGCGGCCGGACACCACACCGACGGGTCGATGGACGGGTTCTCGGGGCCCCGAGTGTCGAAGGCCTGGCGCTGTGTCTCGCGCCAATCGCCGGGCATGTCGGTGATGGTGGGAAGTGCATCGGAGATCATGGCCGGCGTCGGCATCTGGCCCTCGGCCGAGCGGGTGCAGCCGACGAACATGAGTGATGCGGCGACGGCAACGGCGGTTCGTTTCTTCATTCGGACATCAAACCCATGCAGGACACGGGGTCCAAGCGACGTCCGTACCGATTCGGGCCCGTGTCAGGGTGACGAAAATTGCCTTCCTACTGGTAGGTCGGTGGCCCCCGGCTGGTTTAGCGTGGGGAAATGAGCACGGAGTCCGCACCCATCATCGAGCCGCGCGCCCAGTCGCTGAACGCAGTGCGCGACATCATCCCGGACTCCTGTTACGAACGTCCGACCGCACCCGCCGTTCGCGCCCTCGTCCGCGCGTGGCTCGTGTACGCAGTCACCATCGCCGCGCTTGCCATGGTCCACTCGTGGTGGGCAACCATCCTCCTGTGGGTCGCCGCCGGTCTCGCGGTGTCCGGACTCTTCGTGCTCGGGCATGACGCATCACACGGCGCACTCACCTCCTCGCGGAAGGCGAACAGGATCCTCGCCCAGGTGTGCATGGGGCCGAGCATCCACGTCGAGTCAGCATGGGACCTCGGCCACAACCGCATCCACCACGGTTTCACCACGCGCCAGGGATTCGACTTTGTCTGGCATCCCGCCACAGTCGAGGAGTACCGCAGCCTCGGCCGCATCGCCCGCCTGCAGCACCGCATCGAGTGGTCAGCGTTCGGTTCGGGCGTGTACTACCTGCGCACCGTGTGGTGGCAGAAGATGTGGCGCTTCAACGGCCAGAGCAAGAACCGCGACCAGATCATCCGTGACAAGACCACTCTCGGTGGCTCGCTCGGCGTCATCATCGCCGCGCTCGTCGTCATCGGGGCGATGAACGGTGGTGTGCTCGGCGCGATCTGGCTGCCCGTGAAGCTCGTCATCGTCCCGTTCCTGCTGTTCGTGCACATCATCGGGTGGACGGTCTACGTGCACCACGTCGACCCGTCGATCCGTTGGTGGACGAAGAAGGAATGGACCCAGTACAAGGGCCAGATGGAGTCCACCACGGTGCTGGAGTTCCCCCGCATCATCAACTTCCTGTGGTTCCACAACATCTTCGTGCACGTCCCCCACCACGTGGACATCCGCATCCCGTTCCATCAGCTGCCCGCGGCAGCGCGCGCCATCGAGGCCGCGTACCCGGACACCGTGCGTCGCTCGCGCATGTCGGCGCGCCGCTACTTCCACGCTGCCCGCACATGCAAGCTGTACGACTTCGAGGCAGCCACGTGGCTGCCCTACTCCAGCGCGCTGGCGAAGTAACCGACTCTGCCCACCGGGGAGCACCGGCGAAGTCGTTCCTGCTTTCAGGATCTCCCGGGGTTGGGTCGCATCAGGGCCTCGAACGCCTCGTCTGCCGAGCGAGCACCCAACGTCTGGCGCAGGAGCAGGAGGCCGTCCACCTGGGCCATCGCTGACAGCGCTTCTGCGCGGCGCCGGGACGCAGCCACTGCCATCCTGGGTTCCAGCCACGCGGCCCACTCCCGGAGTATCGATTCGCACAGCTCCACGTACGGCTCCACACGCGCGTTCGACAATCCGACCAACTCGAAAAAGAGCCGGAACACCGGGTCGTTGCGTCTCCTCGCGAACACCGGCCACGACACCTCCACGGCCTGGCGGCCTGTCAGCGGCGCATCACCCATGGCAGAACCGAGAACCCCGAAGAGTCCCTGTGCAAGTTCACCAACGACCGCACTGATCAGGTCGGTCTTCGTCGGGAAGTAATACACCACCATCCGGTCGCTGGTTCCGAGATGGCCGGCCACCTTCGCATAGGTCAACCCGGAGAATCCCGACTCCAGCGCCGTGGCGACGGCAGCGGCGAGCATTTCGTCGAAGGAATGACGTTGACCCACTTGCTTGACTGTAGCGAGGGCTTCAATTAGGTTCTATTGTAGTC
>JBEGJV010000150.1:0-4104 GCA_041184385.1 Actinomycetota bacterium | reverse complement strand
ATCCCGAACCCGAGCATGTCAATGAGGACCGTCGAGAAGACGGCGAGAAGTGGGTTCTTGCGGCGCACCCGAGCGAGTCTACGAACGCCTCTCCCCCGCAGCGGGGATGACGGCGTGTCCGCGGGGAAGGACTAGTGCGATGCGCCGAGTCCGCCGGTGGCGGACAGGCGGGCGTGCGCACGGCGCAGGTCGGACTCAACCTCGGTGCTGTGCTCCTTGCGGAGCTGTTCCTCGGCACGGTCCTTTGCGGCACGCGCGCGGGCGACGTCGATGTCTTCCTCGAGCTCTGCGGCATCGGAGAGGATTGTCACGTGGTCCGCACCGACCTCGACGAAGCCGAGGTGCACCGCGAGGTTCTGGATGGAACCATCGGCCAGGTAGATGCGCGTGTGGTTCTCGGTGAGCGCACCGAGGAACGCCGCGTGCCCGGGCAGGAACGCGACCTCACCACCTTCGATCGTGCGTGTGATGACCTGCTTGGCTTCCCCCGTGAAGAGGACGCGCTCAGGCGACACGACGTCGACGCGCAACACACCGTTGGCTTCGGCCATTACGCGTTCTCCTGCAGGGCCTTCGCCTTGGCGAGCACCTGCTCGACGCCGCCGACGTTCAGGAACGCCTGCTCCGGGATGTCGTCCAGTTCACCGTTGATCAGTGCCTCGAAGGACTCCACCGTCTCGGCAACCGGGACGTACTCGCCCTGGACGCCGGTGAAGACCTCTGCCACGTAGAACGGCTGGCTGAGGAAGCGCTGCACCTTGCGCGCACGCGCGACGGTGAGGCGGTCCTCCTCGGAGAGTTCGTCCAGACCGAGAATGGCGATGATGTCCTGCAGTTCCTTGTAGCGCTGCAGCACCTCCTGCACGCGGCGGGCCACTGCGTAGTGACGGTCGCCGACGGTCTCGGGCGTGAGGATGGTCGACGTCGAGGCCAGCGGGTCCACCGCCGGGTAGATGCCGAGCGATGCGATCTGGCGCGAGAGTTCGGTCGTTGCATCGAGGAAGGTGAACGTGGTGAACGGGGCCGGGTCGGTGTAGTCGTCCGCGGGCACGTACACGGCCTGCAGCGACGTGATCGAACGGCCGCGCGTCGAGGTGATGCGCTCCTGCAGCTGGCCCATCTCGTCGGCGAGCGTGGGCTGGTAACCCACGGCCGACGGCATGCGGCCGAGGAGGGTCGACACCTCGGAACCTGCCTGCACGAAGCGGAAGATGTTGTCGACGAACAACAACACGTCCTGGTTCTGCACGTCACGGAAGTACTCGGCCATGGTGAGGGCCGACAGGGCGACGCGGAGGCGCACGCCCGGCGGTTCGTCCATCTGGCCGAACACCAGTGCGGCCTTCTCGAACACGCCCGACTCTTCCATCTCGAGACGCAGGTCGGTGCCCTCACGGGTGCGCTCGCCCACGCCCGCGAACACCGACACACCACCGTGCTTCGAGGCCACGCGGTTGATCATCTCGGTGATGAGAACGGTCTTGCCCACTCCTGCACCGCCGAACAGGCCGATCTTTCCGCCTGCCAGGTACGGGGTGAGCAGGTCGATGACCTTGATGCCCGTCTCGAACATGCGCTTCGAGGGCTCGAGGGTGTCGAATGCCGGTGCCGGGCGGTGGATGTCCCAGCGCTCGATGTCGGCGAAATCTGCTTCGTTGCCGTCGAGCACCTCGCCCCACACGTTCCACACGTGGCCGAGGGTCTTGTTGCCGACGGGCACCTGGATGCCGTGGCCGGTGTTGCGCACGGCGGTGCCGCGCTGCAGACCGTCGGTCGGCTTCAGGCAGACGGCGCGGACGCGGCTGTCACCGAGCTGCTGTGCAACCTCGGCGAGGATCCGGTTCGGCTTGCCGTCCACCATGACGGTGAATTCGACGGCGGAGTTGAGTTCCGGAAGAGCCCCTCGCGGGAACTCGACGTCGATCACCGGACCGGCGATGGCAACAACGCGACCGTCTTGGCTGTTCTCTGTCATGGTCATCTGGATGTCTCCTGTTACTCGCCCGACGACAACGCTTCAGCACCGCCGACGATCTCCATGATCTCGGTGGTGATTGCGTCCTGACGGGCACGGTTCATGATTCGCGAAAGGTTCTTGATGAGTTCTTCCGCGTTGTCTGTTGCGGACTTCATCGCCCGCTGGCGGAATGCGTGCTCGGATGCGGCGGCGTTCAGCAACGCCGCGTACACACGGGCCTCCACATAACGCGGAAGAAGTGTGGTGAGGATGAGCTCGGGCGTGGGCTCGAACTCGTAGTCGTGGCCGGCCTCGTTCTTGCCGTCGCCGCCCTCGGCGACCTGCGCGTCGAGCGGCACCAGCGGGCGCTGCACGACTTCCTGCGAGCCGGCGGAGATGAAGCGGGTGTAGACGAGCTCGACGCGGTCGACCTGGCCGGACTCGTAGAGGTCGCGGACGAACTCACCGATCTCCTTGGCGGTCTCGTACGACGGGTTCTCGGTGAAGCCGGTGAACGAACGGGCGATGTTGTAGCCACGGAACCGGAAGTAGCCCTCTGCCTTGCGGCCGACGGCGACGATCTGGTGACCGCGGCCCTGGACCGCATCAGCCTTGATCTCACCCTCGGTGGCACGGAGCACACCGGCGTTGTACCCGCCGCACAGACCTCGGTCGGCAGACAGCACCACGTAACAGACGTTCTTCACGGTGTCACGACCGGCGAGAAGCGGCTGGCCGCTCCCTGCACCCGCTGCGGACAAGTCACGGACAACCTCGGTGATGCGCTCGGAGTACGGCACGGCGGCGATCACTCGCTGCTGTGCCTTCACGATGCGCGACGCAGCAATGAGTTCCATTGCGCGCGTGATCTTCTTGGTTGCCTGCACCGAGCGGATTCGCCCACGCAGGATTCGTTCCTGTCCGCCAGCCACTCAGATCACTCCGTTGCGAGGGTCTTGTCGCTGTTGGCTTCGCCGAGCGCCTCGGCGGAGGTTGCGGTGGGGTCGGCCTTGGCTGCCTGCGCACCCGAGGTCTTGAAACCGGCCTTGAACGAGGTCACGATCTGGGCGAGGTCCGCGGGGACGTCGGCCTTTCCGTTCGTGCGCAGCTCGGCCAGCATCGCACCGTGACGCGAACGCACGTGCTCGAGCAGCTCACTCTCGAAGCGGCGCACGTCTGCCACCGGGATGTCGTCCAGGTAACCCTTGGTGCCCGCGAAGATGGAGACGACCTGCTCCTCCACCGGCATCGGGCTGTTCAGACCCTGCTTCAGCAGTTCCACCAGGCGGTAGCCGCGCTCCAGCTGTGCCTTCGACACGGCGTCAAGTTCGGAACCGAACGTGGCGAACGCCTCGAGCTCACGGAACTGGGCGAGGTCGAGCTTCAGGGTGCCCGAGACCGACTTCATGGCCTTCGTCTGTGCGGCGCCACCCACGCGGGACACCGAGATGCCCACGTCGACGGCCGGACGCACACCGGACTTGAAGAGGTTGTCCTGCAGGTACACCTGGCCGTCGGTGATCGAGATCACGTTCGTGGGGATGTACGCCGACACGTCGCCTGCCTTGGTCTCGATGACCGGCAGTGCGGTCATTGAGCCGGCACCGCGCTCGTCGCTGAGCTTTGCGGCACGCTCGAGAAGACGGGAGTGCAGGTAGAACACGTCGCCGGGGTACGCCTCGCGGCCCGGCGGACGGCGCAGCAGCAGTGACATCTGGCGGTACGCCTCGGCCTGCTTCGACAGGTCGTCGTACACGATGAGCGAGTGCTCGCCGTTCTCCATCCAGTGCTGGCCGATGGCGCAGCCCGCGTACGGAGCGAGGTACTTGAACGGTGCGGGGTCCGATGCCGGCGCCGCCACGACCACGGTGTACTCGAGCGCGCCGTACTGGCGCAGAGTCTCCACGGTCTGTGCGACGGTGGAACCCTTCTGGCCAATCGCGACGTAAATGCACTTCACG
This sequence comes from Actinomycetota bacterium, assembly GCA_041184385.1. Lineage (GTDB taxonomy): Bacteria > Actinomycetota > Acidimicrobiia > Acidimicrobiales > Ilumatobacteraceae > UBA2093. The sequence continues at coordinate 186 of JBEGJV010000150.1, read as the reverse complement.
CCGAGACCCTTCTGGTTGATAATCGTGTCGATCGCAATGGTGGTCTTGCCGGTCTTGCGGTCACCGATGATGAGCTCGCGCTGTCCGCGACCGATCGGGGTCATTGCGTCGATCGACTTGATGCCGGTCTGCAGCGGCTCGTGCACGGGCTTGCGGCCCATGATGCCGGGAGCCTGCACTTCCACG
>JBEGJV010000149.1:0-4110 GCA_041184385.1 Actinomycetota bacterium | reverse complement strand
GGCGTGGCTGAGCGCACGCGCCAGCCGATGCCGGCCGGCTACTGGACCATCTGGACCACCGTCGCACTCGACCTCGTGGGATTCGGCATCGTCGCACCGATCCTCGGCCGTTACGCCGAACGCTTCGGTGCAAGTGGCCTGCAGGTGGGCCTGATGTTCGCCAGTTTCTCCGTCGCGCAGATGGTGTTCGCGCCGGTTCTCGGCCGGATCTCGGACCGCATCGGTCGCAAGCCCGTCATCATCTTCTCGCTGTTCGGCACCGCCATCGGCAGTTTCGTCACCGGTGCGGCCGGTGCGCTGTGGGTGTTGTTCCTCGGCCGCATCATCGACGGCGCGTCCGGCGCGAGCGTCGCCGTTGCACAGGGTGCCGTCGCCGACCTCGCACCACCCGAACGACGCGCGCAACTGATGGGCATGCTCGGCGCGGCATTCGGTGTCGGTTTCGTCGTCGGCCCGGCACTCGGCGGTCTCGCCGCACTCGGTGGTCCGCACGTCCCGTTCTTCGTGGCCGGTTCGATCGCGGCAGTCAATGCCGTCATCGCAATCTTCCGTCTGCCCGAGACCAAACCCGACGTGACACAAGTGGCCAGCGAGCACGGTCGGCTCAGTGCGCTCACCCCGGCACTGCGACGTTTCGCGGTCGTCGGCTTCCTCTCGATGCTCGGCTTCGCCGGGTTCGAGTCGACGTTCTCGCTGTGGGGCAAGGAGCAGTTCGGCTTCACCGAGGGCTCCGCGTCGCTCGTGTTCGTCTTCGTCGGCGCGACCCTCGTTGCGGTGCAGGGAGGGTTGATCGGGCCGCTCACCGCCAGGTTCGGGTCGCGGCCGTTGCTGCGCACGGGACTGTCATTGGTCTCGGGCGGTCTCGTGCTGCTCGGGCTCACGGGGAACTGGGCCATGTTGTTCGTGGCACTGTTCCTGTTGTCAATCGGCCAGGGCATCTCGGGTCCGTCCGGCAGCGCACTCGTTGCAGAACTCGCACCTTTCGAACGACGCGGGGAGGCGATCGGCTATCAGCAGAGCACGGCCGCGTTCGGGCGCATCGCCGGCCCGGTTCTCGCAGGCGTCTTGTTCGACCACGCCTCGATCAGTGCGCCGTTCATCGTCAGTGGCGTTCTGATCGCATGTGCCGTCGTCGTCGTGTGGGATGTGACGACAACCAATTGAGAAATTTGCAGTAGTTAAAATCGATAACAAACAGTTCGTTTGTACTGTCTGTTCGTGAAAAAAATTCTTCTGAGTCTCGCAATCGTGGCGCCGGCTGTTGCGTTCATAGTCCCGCAGGCTGTGCAGGCCGCGCCCCCGACCAGCAAGGTCACCATCTGCCACCGCACCCACTCGGTCACGAACCCGTACGTCCGCATCACCGTTGCGCAGAGCTCGATCGGCAACGGCAACGGCAAGCACGGTGGCACTTCGCATGACCAGTGGTCAAACGTGCTGTTCGGCTCGAAGCCGAGCCCGAACGTGTTCAATCCCTCAACGAACTACACGCCTGCGCCGGAGAAGAAGTGGGGAGACATCATCCCGCTGACCGACACCGGTGGCAGCAACATCACGGGCTCGGCCGCAGTCGTCGCCGGTTTGAACTACACCGGCGCAGGTCTTGCCATCTACAACGGCACTGCACCGTACGCAGGTCTCTGCGGCACGATGAACGCCCGTGACTTCTACGAAGTCGAGCGCGCGAACGGAATCGCCGCGTCCGACATCCTCGCAGACCTGGACGAGATGCAGGCCGATGAATTCGCATCCGCACTGTCGTCCTGCGGCGGCGCATTCGCCGGTTGCGCAGTCAACAACCTCGGAAGCACGTCCATCTCGATTGTGACCACGACGACGGTCGCATCTACGACGACCACTGTCGCACCAACCACCACGGTGAGGGGGGCGACCACAACCACCGTCGCTGCGACACGCAAGCTGAAGGGCACACTCTGGATCGATGCCAATCGCGACGGCAAGAAGGATTCGTCCGAGAAGGTCCTTGCGTCGTACACGGTCACCGTGAAGGCAGGCACCGGCAACTCGAGCACGCAGACATACACCGTCACCACGGACTCGGCAGGCAACTACGAGGTAGCGAACATTCCCGCAGGCAACTGGATCGTCACGCCCGCCGCCCTGCCCAGCGCCAACTACGAGAAGGTGTTCGACACCGACTCGAACACGACGTCCGCTGACTGGGTCGTCACGGCTTCGGTGCCCGCAACCGGAACGGCCACGGCCGACTTCGCCACGGCGCTCACGGCGGCAGCAGTCGCGGCCGGTGCCACCGACACGCTCGGCGCAACCGCAGTGACCACGACCACGGTCGCAGCGGAGGAGTCCACAACCACGGGCTCCGCGTCTGCCACGATCCCGGAGACGGGCATGGGCTCGGCGGGTCTTCTGGTCACACTTGCCACGCTCAGCGGCGTCATCGGAGCTGCACTCCTGCAGGTCCGCCGCCGCCGCCTCGAGGCCTGAGTCACACCGCCCGACGGGCGGACACGAAGAGCCGGGGGAACCCATCGCATTCGGTAGGTGCAGCACTTACCGTTCGGTAACTTGGCGTCATGGCTGAGTTTTCCCTCCACCTCACAGATGACCAACTGCAGATCAAGGACTGGATCCACGAGTTCGCAAAGGACGTCATGCGTCCCGCCGCGCAGGAGTGGGACGACCGCGAGGAGTTCCCGTGGCCCGTCGTGCAGGAAGCAGCAAAGATCGGTCTGTACGGCATCGAGTTCATGATGAACGCGATGACCGACTCGAGCGGCCTCACGCTCCCCGTGGCGATCGAGGAGATCTTCTGGGGCGATGCCGGTCTCGGCATGGCCATCATGGGTTCGGGTCTCGCCGCCGCCGGTATCTCCGGCAACGGCACTCCCGAGCAGGTCATGGAGTGGGTCCCGCAGTGCTACGGCACCGCCGATGACATCAAGCTCGGTGCATTCTGCGTGAGCGAGCCCGACGCCGGTTCCGACGTGTCGTCCCTGCGCACCCGTGCCGTCTACGACGAGGCAACCGATGAATGGGTGCTGAACGGCACCAAGGCATGGATCACCAACGGTGGCATCGCGGACGTTCACGTCGTCGTCGCCGCCGTTGATCCGGCGCTGAAGGGTCGTGGCCAGGCATCGTTCATCGTGCCGCCGAAGACGAAGGGCCTCTCGCAGGGCCAGAAGTACAAGAAGCACGGCATCAAGGCGTCGCACACCGCTGAGGTCGTTCTCGACGACGTGCGCATCCCCGGTCGTTGTCTCCTCGGCGGCAAGGAGAAGCTGGACGCGAAGCTCGCTCGCGCGCGTGAGGCGGGACGCACCGGCGAGGGCCAGCCCGCAATGAAGACGTTCGAGGCGACACGCCCGGCGGTCGGCGCGCAGGCACTCGGCATCGCGCGTGCTGCGTACGAGATCGCGCTCGACTACGCCAAGGAGCGCGTGGCGTTCGGCAAGCCGATCATCATGAACCAGGCAATCGCATTCAAGCTGGCGAACATGGCAACGCAGATTGATGCATCACGTCTGCTCATCTGGCGTGCCGCATGGCTCGCCCGCAACGGCGGTTTCAAGAACGCCGAGGGCTCCATGAGCAAGTACTACGCATCAGAGGCCGCCGTGAAGGTGACCGAGGAGGCCATCCAGATTCTCGGCGGTTACGGCTACACGCGCGAGTACGACGTGGAGCGCATGCACCGCGACGCGAAGATCCACACCATCTTCGAGGGCACATCGGAGATCCAGCAGCTGGTCATCGCCCGTGCGATCTCCGGCCTGCGCGTCGAATAGGCGAGGTCTACCGGAGGAGTGTCTCCAGCGTCTGTGCGACGGCATCCTCCACGTGTGAGCCGATCACGACGTCGGCCTTGAGCTTCGTTGCGGGGTCGGCGTTGCCCATCGCATGGCCGCGCCCGGCCCACTCGAGCATCTCGTGATCGTTTGCACTGTCGCCGAAGGCCCAGACGGATTCGGGACTGAGCCCGAGGTGGTCGACGAGTGACTGGAGCGCAGTCGCCTTGTTGATGCCCGGATCTGTTATTTCGTTGGCACCGAAGCCGAGTGAACGAGCCTCGAGTTGAGGGCCGACGACCACGTTGATGCGTGTCGCGAGTTCAGCGACGCTCAAGTC